>JBJEFO010000234.1:0-12730 GCA_051874135.1 Lysinibacillus sp. | reverse complement strand
ACTTTTTATTATTCGTATTTTTTATTTTAATATTTACCATACTAACGAGAGAAAGGAGTGGCAAAATGGATTTTCAAATTAGACAAGCAATCACATCTAACGTAACAGGGGATTCTTCAACAGACTTCGAGAATACAATTAATGATGCAATCGCTCGTGGTGAGGAACATTTGCTTCCAGGTTTAGGTGTATTTTTAGAAGCTTGGTGGAAAGATGCATCAGAAAATGAACGAAATGCTTTTGCGGCTAAACTTGAAAAGCATTTCGTTTCATGAAGTTATAGATGGGATAGCGCACGTGCACTTTTAACAATATCATTCATTGTCGTTTGTATACCAAATGAAATCCGGAAAAATTGGCGCGCTTCTTGGACTGACTTGCCCATCGCTAAAATGGCTTTCGTTCCAGAGGCGCTATTTATATCACAGGCACTGCCTGTTGATATATAAATATCTTGCTCATTCAACTTGAGCATAACGTACTGTCCTTCAACACCCTTCATACAAATCCCACAAATATTCGGTAGCTGTTGTGTGAAAGTACCTTCGATTACTTGAAACGTTTCATGATGCAATGATTTTATTAGTTTCTCACGAAGTGCCCATTGAAACTCAAGGTCATATTGATAATCTTCCACTGCTACAGCCATTGCAACAATGCTCGGCGTATCGAGTGTACCTCCGCGAAGGCCGCGCTCGTGTGTTACACCTGGAAAAACAGGTGTTGCCCGTATGAACGGATTTAAATAAATAGCCCCGCAGCCTTTAGGTCCCCCAATTTTATGTGCGGAAACCGTCATCGCATCCACTTCTTTTCCGAAAGTAGCGATATCTAGCTTACAAAATGACTGTACACAATCTACGTGATAGGAAATACCATATGATTTTGCTAGTTTTGCAATCTCTAAAACAGGTTGGATCGTACCAATTTCAGAGTTTACATGTTGAATGGAAATAAGCGTCGTATCTGGGCGAATAGCAGCTTCAAGTGCCTCTAAATCTATTACACCACTCTCGGTAAAGGATAATCGCGTCACTTCAAAACCTTCACGTTCTAACGTATTCATCGCAGCATGTACCGATGTATGTTCAGCCATCGACGTAATAATATGACGACCACGCTTCTCAGATCTGGCAAGCGATAAAATAGCTAAAATATTCCCCTCCGTACCACTCCCTGTAAAAATAACGCCGTCTGGATTAACACCTAATTTACTAGCAATCACTTTTCTTGCCCAAGCAATCGCACTCGCTGCCTGTCCACCAACATCATGTAAACTTGACGGATTTCCGTACATTTTGCTTGCCACCTCACTATAGGCGACAATTGCTCTCGCATTCATTGGTGAAGATGCTGCGTAATCTAAATATGTCATAAAGTTTCCTCGTTTCCTAAAGTAGTAATAAATACTTGTTTATTTCATTATTTTATGTAAAGATATGTGTCAAGACAACTGTAAAGAAGGGACGAATATGCATATTCAAACGGACATCATTATACTTGGTGGTGGCATCGCTGCATTGCAGGCAGCTCGCAAATTAAGCACTCGTTTTGAAGTCCATATCATTACAAAATCTGATATGACGGTTAGTAGCTCTTATAAAGCACAAGGTGGAATTGCTGCTGTTATTTCTAAGCAAGACGATACGAACATACACATACAGGACACCCTTGTAGCCGGTGAATTTCATCATGACGAAGACAATGTGAAAGCACTTGTTGAACATGGCGCAACAGCTGTACAAACACTTCTTCAAGACGGTTTTCCTGCTGACGTTACGCCAAACGGACAAATTTCACTCGGTTTAGAAGGTGCCCATAGCAAACACCGCATTGTTCACGCTGGCGGAGATGCTACCGGAAAAAATTTAATAGATTACTATTTAAATACTTTACCTGAAAACGTGCATGTGCATACACATGAATTCGCATACGAGCTTATTTTAAATAGTGTGCGAGAGTGTTGTGGTGTACGCGTAAAAACAGCAAATGGAGAAAAAACGTACTTTGCTTCTTATATTATTTTAGCTACGGGCGGGGCCGGGGCGCTATATGAATGTACATCTAATTTTGCCAATAGCTTTGGTGATGGCATTGCGCTCGCCTACTTAGCCGGTGCTGCAGTAACCGATATGGAATTTGTACAATTTCACCCAAGCTTACTGTATGTAAACGGTGCACGAGGACTTGTGTCAGAAGCTGTGCGAGGAGCTGGTGGACGCTTCGTTGATGAAGACGGCAACGCGATCATGGAAGGAAAACATCCTCTCGGTGATTTAGCCCCCCGTCACGTAACTGCCTATGAAATGTACAAAATACGGGCGCAAGGAAAAGCTGTTTACATTGATATTACAAATATAAAAAACTTTGAAGAAAAATTCCCGACAATTACAAAGCTTTGCGGGGACAATGACGTGGAACTTGCGAGCGGAAAAATTCCAATCGCGCCAGGTAGCCATTTTTTAATGGGCGGCGTTATTGCGAATACAGTCGGTGAAACAACAATTCCGCGCCTACTTGCGATTGGTGAAGTCGCTTGTACAGGCGTACATGGTGCAAATCGTCTAGCGAGCAACTCGCTACTAGAAGGAATAGCCTTTGGAGATTTAATGGCAGACAATTTATTGCAGGTTGGAAAGGCACAAACTAATTTTGTGTTATTAGACGAAACAAAACAAAAAGATGCGTTCCTTCCGCTATTATCAAAGGAACAATTGCAACGTGATATGCTCGCAAATGCAGGGATTGTTCGCTGTAAAGAGGGACTGGAAACGTTATTAACTAAACTGCCGCCGTTGAACTGCCGCCCAGATTTATCGGCTATGAGCTATGGGCAGATCGAGCTGCTATTTATGCATACAACCGCGTCTCTCATTACGCATGCAGCCTTAACTCGAACAGAATCGCGCGGCGCACATATTCGTCAGGAATATGAACAAAAGGATAATCGCTGGGAAAAACAATGGATTGTTTTCCAACAAGGATTAATGAATGTGAGGAATCAACTATATGAACACAATCAAGTTAAAAAATATGCTCATGCAATTTTTCAATGAAGATATCGGAGACGGCGACTTATCAAGTGAAACGATTTTTAGTGCAGCAGAAATTGGATCATTTACATTTTACGCAAAGCAATCAGGTATTTTTTGCGGCAAGCAAATTATTGAAATCGGCTTCCCTTTGCTCGATAGTAGCTTGCAAGTTCGCGTATTTAAACAAGACGGTGAATGGATTGAAAAAGGCGAACAAATCGCTATTATCGAAGGTCCACTTCGTAGCTTACTTACGGGAGAGCGCGTCATTTTAAATTGCATTCAGCGCATGAGCGGTATTGCCACACAGGCACACGAAGCCGTAAAACTTACAGCAGGTACGAATGCACACATATGTGATACACGCAAAACAATTCCAGGTCTTCGTATGTTGGACAAATACGCCGTGCGAGCAGGTGGTGCCTTCAATCATCGTAGTGGTTTATACGATGCCATTATGTTAAAAGATAATCATATCGCCTTTGCTGGTAGCATTACAAAAGCCGTTGAATCTGCACGTTCGAAAATCGGTCATACCGTTAAAATCGAAGTCGAAATTGAGACGAAGGAACAGCTCATCGAAGCGATAAATGCTGGTGCAGATATTATTATGTTTGACAATCGAACACCAGAAGAAATTCGTGAGTGGCTACCACTTGTCCCACCTCACATTGCAACGGAAGCTTCAGGTGGTATTACACTTGAAAATTTACGTAGCTATGCCGAATCGGGTATCGAGTGGATTTCACTCGGTGCATTAACACATTCTGTTAAAGCATTTGATATTAGTGCATTAGTTCAACCGAAAGGAGCGGTTACAAGTGGTACTTGCTAAATTTATGGAAAGCTCTATGCTTCCTGAAAAATATAAATCTATGACTCCTGAACAAATGGAAGCGCGTATTCGTGAAATTAAAAACAAACTTGGAGAAGAATTATTTATTCCTGGACATCATTATCAACGTGATGAAGTCATTCAATTTGCGGATACGACAGGTGACTCATTGCAATTAGCACAAGTTGCTGCAGCTAATAAAAAAGCAAAGCATATCGTTTTCTGTGGCGTACACTTTATGGCTGAAACGGCAGACATGCTAACGGACGAGGATCAAGTTGTCTATTTACCAGATATGCGCGCCGGCTGTTCGATGGCAGATATGGCGAATATTTATCAAACAGAAGAAGCTTGGATAGAATTGCAAAAGCTATTTGGCGATACGATTATTCCATTAACATACGTTAACTCAACTGCTGCAATTAAAGCCTTTACTGGACGTAATGGAGGAGCTTGTGTGACAAGTTCCAACGCCAAAACGATGGTTGAGTGGGCCTTCAAGCAAAAGTCTCGCCTGTTCTTCTTACCCGATCAACATTTAGGTCGCAACACCGCATTTGATTTAGGTGTGCCACTTGAGCATATGGCCGTTTGGAATCCGATTAAAGGTGAGCTTGAATATGACGGTAATTTGGACGATGTAAAGGTCATTTTATGGAAAGGTCATTGCTCGGTGCATGAAGGATTTACGATTTACAACATCCGCGAAGTACGTAAAAAATATCCGAATATGCAAATTATCGTGCATCCAGAATGTTCTCGTGCAGTTGTGGCACTTTCAGATGATAACGGCTCGACAAAATATATTTGCGATGTTATCGAAGCTGCACCAGCTGGTTCAAGCTGGGCAATCGGAACAGAAATGAACCTTGTGAAACGTTTAATCGCGAAATATCCAGACAAACATATTATTTCGTTAAATGAAAATATGTGTCCGTGTTTAACGATGAATCGCATTGATTTACCACATCTTTTATGGGCACTTGAAATGATTGAAAACGGCGCGCACGGTAATGTCATTAAAGTGGATAAGGATACAACAAAAGAAGCGATTCTATCATTAGAACGCATGTTAGCACGTGCTTAATCGAAAGAGCGAAAGGATTTTTTCCTTCGCTCTTTTTGTTTATTTCGGTTAATAAAAAAAACAACTCAGCGTCTCCCAAGTTGTTTTTATGTAGTGATGCGGCTTTCCTTCTAGAAAACGTACATCACGTCGAATGTAGCGTATTAAACAGCTAGCAGCGTCCCCCACTAATCCATTTAACGTACTACCCTTTTACGCGGCCCTTCCTGCTTTGTAAAAGGTTTCGACTCTATTCAATTTTACGATTAAGCCTGCAACCCGCAAGCATTAACCTTGTAACACCTATTTAAGCCATTAATGATACAAGTACTGCTTTTTGTGCATGTAAACGATTTTCCGCTTGTTCATAAATATATGAGTTCGGTCCATCGATTACAGAAGAAGTGACTTCTTCTTCACGGTGTGCTGGTAAACAGTGTAAGAACATGTAGTCTGCTTTAGCATGTGCAACTAATTCATCATTAATTTGATAATCTTTAAAGTCTTTTAAACGTTGTTGTGTTTCTTCTTCTTGCCCCATTGAAGTCCATACATCCGCATATACAGCATCTGCATCTTTTACCGCTTCTACAGGATTAGTCGTTACTACAATTTCACTACCATTTACTAATGCGATATCACGCGCTTTCGCAATAATTGCTGGGTCACATTCATACCCTACAGGCGTTGCAACAGCTACATTCATTCCTACGTGCGCACACGCAATAACTAATGAATGGGCTACGTTATTGCCATCCCCTACATAAGCAACCTTTAAACCTTTTAATTCGCCTTTATTTTCAGCGATTGTTTCAAGATCCGCTAGTGCTTGGCATGGGTGAAAAACATCTGTTAATCCATTAATAACTGGAATTGAAGCGTGCTGTGCTAGCTCTTTTACCATTTCATGAGAATTAGCGCGAATCATAATACCATCTAAATAGCCCGACAGTACACGTCCTGTATCCGAAATTGGTTCGCCACGGCCGATTTGCATATCACGTGCATTCATATACATACCGTAACCACCTAGCTGTTGCATCCCTACTTCAAACGATACTCTGGTACGCGTTGAGCTTTTTTCAAAAATCATGCCCAAAGTTTTACCTTCTAGTAATTTTGGACACTTACCTTCTTTTGTTAACTTTTTCAGTTGTGTCGCAAGCAAAATTAAATCTTGTACTTCTTGCGATGTATAGTCAAGTAGTGTTAGTAGGTCCTTCCCCTTAAGGCTCGCTACTGGCTTTAATTGCACTTCCTCTAACAGTTTCATGTCAAACGCTCCTTGCATACCTTTATGTTAATTTCATTATACAGTTGCATAAATATTAAATCAAGTGAATTATTATAATTTTTCACATCTTTTTTAATACATGAAATTATCTGTCAAATAGTTATACCTGTATATGTAAATAACGTAAAGCACAAGAAATAAGCATAACATTCTTATTTACTTGTAATTTTCATATTATTTTAATTTGCTATTGATAATATTCAGATTTTTAGTAATAATCTAAATAATGGTAGCTACGCTATCATTTAAGACTAATATTCCGAAAGGGGAGCGGAAAATGCCTGTTCAAGTACCAAGTAAATGGGACAAAGAAGTAGATGTTGTCGTATTAGGAACTGGAGGTGCTGCCTTAACAGCAGCTATTGCAGCAGCAGATGGGGGTGCATCTGTACTCGTACTCGAAAAAACGCATCAAATCGGAGGAACAACCGCTTATTCTGGTGGTGTACCATGGATTCCTCTCAACCACTATATGCAGGAAGCTGGCTTTCAAGATAGTCGTGAAGAAGCGATTCAATTTATTGAACGACTTACATTAGGACGGGCTGATAAAAAAATGATTGAGACATTCGTCGATAATGGACATGTCATGATCAAATACTTAGCAGAACATACGCCAACAAAATTTGCAACACCACAATCTTACCCTGAATATTATGCACGTATGGGGGAAGCGTTAAAACAAGGAACTCGTTCTCTTGATCCGCTACCATATGATTTAAATGAAATTGGCGAATGGGGTTCACTTGTACGTCAAAATCCTTTATTCCCTCCATTAACACTTGAAGAAGGTGGAGCTGCTGGCGGAATAGATTTCCAGGTAGTTGCAGAGCGTATGCAAAATAATATCGTGACGATGGGACGGTCTTTAATCGCTTCATTATTTAAAGCAACACTTGATCGTGATGTAGAAACATTAATACACACGACTGGCAAACAGCTTGTCATGAACGACGCCGGACAAGTTGTCGGTGTCGTAGCTGAAAATAATGACGGTGAAACACTATACTTCGGTGCACGTAAAGGGGTTATTTTAGCATCAGGTGGTTACGAGTGGAATAAGGAGCTCGTAAAGGCATTTTTAAAAATGCCGATTACTCATCCTGTTTCGCCACCGTGTAATGAAGGTGATGCTTTAATGATGGCAATGGAGGCTGGTGCAGCTCTTGAAAATATGAGCGAAGCATGGTGGTATCCTGCAATGGTCGATCCAACATTTGAATATGAAGATCGAGTAATGTCCCAACTCGGTGGTGGTCGTAACGGTCCGAACTCTATTATCGTCAATAAATACGGGCGCCGTTTCGTTCATGAAGGGACAACTTACAACGATATGCCGCGTGCCTTCTTTGAGTATGATCCAGTAAAAATTGACTTCCCGAACGAAGCACCTGTTTGGATGATATTTGATCAACAATTAAAGGACAGTCAATTAATTATTACAATGATGCCAGGTGATCCTGCACCTGAATGGGTAGACCAAGCTAATTCTATTCGCGACTTAGCGGAAAAAATCGGCGTAGATGCTGATGGATTAGAAGATGAAATCCGTAAATGGAATGAATATTGTGAACAAGGGGTAGATCCTGACTTCCACCGCGGAACAATTCAGTTTGAAAATTTAACTGGGGGTGGCGGTAGCAAAAAAGCAAACCTAGGCAAAATTGAAAAAGCACCATTTTATGCCCTACCCGTTTACTTAGGTGCTATAGGTACAAATGGCGGACCAAAAATTAATGAGCATGGACAAGTATTGAATTTTAAAGGGGAAGTAATCGATGGTCTTTATGCAGCTGGAAATGCTGCTGCAAACCCGTTAGGACCAATTTATCCAGGCGCAGGAGGTACAATTGGACCAGGTATGACATTTGGCTTCTTAGCTGGACAACATGTAGCAAATGAAAAGTCAAAGTTAAAGGCGAAATCAATTTAAATAAAGGACGTGATCATATGCCTCAAGGAACACATACGGTTGAATTACCTCTAAGCATAGAAACGATTTGGGATTTTGTACATGATATGAATAAATGGGCCCCTCTCGTTCCAGGTTATATCAATCATGAAATTTTAAGCGAACGTCAGTCTACATGGGCGTTCAAAGGAGATTTAGGCTTTATGAAAAAAACAGTAAAGCTACAAATTGACATTAAGGAATGGAACGAGCCTTCAGAAGTACTATTCGATTTAAAAGGTTTATCGGATAACTTTAATGGTGGGGGTTATTTTAAAGCCGAGGTTATTGACGAAAATAATACAAAAATGAGCGGTCATCTTGATATTACAGCTGCCGGTATGATGGGGCCGATGATTAATCAAATTTTAGTCAAATTCGTCCCACAAACAGCCGAGGAATTAACTGATGCCATTGCCGAAAAAATTCTTGAATTAAATAATGTTAACGTTTAACAAAAACAACTACTTGCGGGACTTTCCTTGCAAGTAGTTTTTTATTCAAAAAGAAAAGAGGCGCCTCTTGTAAAGAGACACCCCCTACTATTACCCAAAAATAATTTTATCGACAGCTTTGCGGTCTAATTTTTTAATGACCTCAACGATTAATTTCACTGTGTTTTCGTAGTCGTCACGATGCAAAATACCTGCGTGTGAGTGGATATAGCGAGTTGCAATACCGATTGATAAAGATGGAACACCGTTTGCTGTAATGTGGATAGAACCTGCATCTGTACCGCCACCGGCAATCGCTTCAAATTGATACGGGATGTTATGCTCCTCTGCAGTATCAATAACGAAATCACGTAAGCCTTTATGTGACACCATTGATGCATCGTAAATAACGATTTGTGGACCAGCACCCATTTTAGAAGTTGATTCTTTCGGTGTAATACCTGGTGTATCACCGGCAATACCTACGTCTACTGCAAAACCGATATCTGGTTGAATTTTAAATGTAGTTGTTTTCGCACCGCGAAGCCCTACTTCTTCTTGTACGTTCCCTACACCGTACACAATATTCGGGTGATCTTGTTCTTTTAATGCGCGCATGACATCGATTGCAATAGCACAGCCGATTCGGTTATCCCATGCTTTCGCTAATAAGTATTTTTCATTTTTCATAACATTAAATTCGAAGTATGGCGTCACCATATCGCCTGGCAATATGCCCCATTCAAGCGCCTCTTCTTTCGATGATGCACCGATATCGATAAACATATCTGTTATTTCGACTACTTTTTTACGTGCTTCAGCAGGGATAATATGCGGTGGTTTTGAACCAATAACCCCGATAATTTCATCCCCTTTGCGTGTCGTTACCGTTACACGTTGGGCAAGCATTACTTGTCCCCACCAACCGCCAACTGTTTGGAATTTTAAAAAGCCTTTATCATCAATTTGTGTAACCATGAAGCCGATTTCATCTAAGTGGCCCGCAACCATAATTTTTGGTCCTTTTTTATCGCCAACTTTTTTCGTAATTAAACTGCCTAAGTTATCTGTTTCCATTTCATCTACAAACGGGGCGATATAGCGCTTCATCACTTCACGTGGTGCACGTTCATTACCTGGAATACCGTTTGCATCCGTTAATTCTTTAAACATTTGTAATGTCGGATCTAAACCTGCCATTATTTCGACCTCCTAAATATATATCGTATTCATTATAACTTGAACATTTCGTATTTCAAAGTAATTAATAACCTGTACGTTGGCGCTCATAGTTTTTCTCATTTTTCGCAACATATGCGCCTAAAATATCATCTACTGTAAAGTTTAAATTATATGCAAGCTTACCGTATTTCATCCATACTTCTGTATACATTTCTTTTGTAGGTGTACTAATAAACGTCGTTACCGCTACAGTCGTTTCAATAAATAATGGCGTAAGCTCCGCCGTTTCTTTCACTTCAGGCCACTTTTCCAATGAAAAGCCACGCATATTTCCTAATGACAGCATAAAGTGAATTGAATCAACAAATTCTTCTAAAATAACGTCTCGTTCAGACGGTCCTTTTGTGCTCCAAAATTTAAAGCAACGTGTTTCATTCGCTAATTCTGCTAATTCGACTAAAAGTGCAAGCCCTTTTTCTTGAAATACATCGTGTGTAATATTTTGTGTTTCTTCAATAAATGCATCGAGTGCTCGCTGCATTTGGAATAATTGTTTAAATTCCATTTTTTCTCCTCTTTTTCTAAAAAAATTGAAACCTTTTTCTTTTCTAATCGTATAGAAGGAAAACTCATGTGGCAAGGAGGAATTTTTATGGCATTACTTTTTCGATTTGTAATTATTGCTTTAATTATATACATAGTTTATAAAGGGATTCGCTATTTAACCGATCCAAAGCGAAAGTTAGACGAAGCGTATGAAAGAGGCGAGTATTATTTTTATGACGATGTAAAAAATGTACGGAAAAACTTTTTTATTTCTTATAAGGGTGCCCTTTTTGAAGGTGAAAAATATTTAGGAACGACGGAAAATGCATTTGAAGTTGTATCCATTTTTGTATTTGTCCATGATCCAATGAAATTGCAAGGCTTTACGAAAGAGGATTTTTTGTATTTAGAAAAAGAAATTTTTATGAACTACCCAAATGCAACGGTCAGCTGGAAAAATCCAATTGAACAATTGATGAAAGAGCAATAAGATGAAGGTCCAATCCGGAAAATCAAATTGGACCTTTTTTACTTATACTAGTTGAACGATTATAAACACATGTATGGCTGCTAATAAAGGAAAGCCAAATGCAAAACTATTGTGCTTTGTTTTATGTCGGAATAAATACATGCCGAGTACGCCCCCGATTGCTCCCCCAAAAATAGCTAGGATGAACAGTGTTTTTTCGGCAATACGCCACTCATTTTTTATGGCACGTTGTTTATCTAAATACATACATATTAATAAAATGATAGATAATACAATCACATAAGCTAACACAGCTTGTCCCATCGAAAAATCCCCCTTCATAGAAAAAAAGACTGATAGGATTGTCCTACCAGTCTCATTATATCGTCAATTATTTAGCTTGTGCAGCTTTTGCATCTGTCGCTAGCGCTTTCGATGCAGAAAAGACGTTTGTTGCGTACTCACTATTCAAGTACTAGATTAAACAATCTAGTTCTTATTTAGCTTGTGCAGCTTTTGCAGCTTCTGCTAATTGAGCGAATGCTGCAGCATCAGTTACAGCTAGGTCAGCTAACATTTTACGGTTAACTTCGATACCTGCTAATTTTAATCCGTGCATCATGCGGCTGTAAGATAAACCGTGCAGACGAGCTGCTGCATTGATACGAGTGATCCATAAACGACGGAAATCACGTTTCTTTTGACGACGGTCACGGTATGCATATTGACCTGACTTCATTACTGCTTGGTTAGCTACTTTATATAAAGTATGTTTTGAACCGAAATAACCTTTAGCTAATTTTAAAACCTTTTTGCGACGAGCGCGTGTTACTGTTCCGCCTTTTACGCGTGGCATAGTAATTACCTCCTGCTAATTCTTTCGAATGTTTATTTTAGTGTTGAACCCGAACGTTCAAATTATTTCATGTAAGTTAATAATGTACGGATGCGTTTGAAATCGCCAGATGTAGCGATTTTAGCTTTACGAAGTTGACGTTTTTGCTTCGTAGATTTGTTAGCGAATAAGTGGCTTCCGTAAGCACGGTCAAATTTTAATTTACCAGTACCTGTTTTTTTGAAACGCTTAGCAGCGCCACGGTGAGTTTTCATTTTTGGCATGTCGATTTCCTCCTAAACTAATCAATTCATTATTATTTCTCGTTCTTTGGGTTAAGAACTAAGAACATGCTACGGCCTTCCATCTTCGGCTTTTGTTCAACCGTTGATACTTCAGCACAAGCTTCAGCAAAGCGATCTAACACACGTTGACCAATTTCTTTATGCGTGATAGCACGACCTTTGAAACGGATAGACGCTTTTACTTTGTCACCTTTTTCAAGGAACTTAATCGCGTTACGTAATTTCGTTTGGAAATCATGCTCATCAATTGTTGGGCTCAAACGAACCTCTTTCATATTGATAACCTTTTGATTTTTACGAATTTCACGGTCTTTCTTTTGCTGTTCGAACTTAAATTTACCATAGTCCATGATACGTGCGACTGGTGGCTTGGCTTGAGGGGCCACAAGGACAAGATCCAAGTTAACACGACCGGCGATTTCAAGCGCTTCATTTCGTGTTTTGACTCCTAGCTGTTCACCGTTATGGTCTATTACACGAAGTTCACGTGCGCGAATGCCTTCGTTTACATACATGTCTTTGCTAATAATAATCCACCTCCAAATTATGCGCGAATACATGGTTTGGGCTTAAGGTTGACCCGGGTTGAACGGTACACCTCTTTGATATGTCCATAAAAAAAGGACGGACATGTTAGAAGATGTCCGCCCACTATATGTGCATACGCAAGTCTTGCGTAAAACGATTCAACGTATCATACCTGTAAACAACTTCCAAAAGCGTTCTTGCAGGTGAGAAGCGGGCAGCCTCTACTTCAAACTAGTATTCATAACCTAGA
>JBJEFO010000233.1:0-12895 GCA_051874135.1 Lysinibacillus sp. | reverse complement strand
TTAATGTGACGGACATTTGTTGTCAACTATTTTTTAATAAGACACTTTTTTCTAAAAAAAATAGAGAAAATGTCATATTGTTTTATAGTAAAATTCACCTTCTATTTCCTATTAGCCCAAAAAAACTATAGATTTTAATATATAATTGCTTTTACAATAAACTTATCATAATTCGACACACAACTCTATACAAAAAGGTGTTTTTCACCTTGGTAAATTATTGATCTTTGAAAGGAGGCTTGCATTATGAAAAAATTATTCCAACTATTCGTTGCGCTTATGCTTGTCTTATGTGTGTCGATTCCTAAACTTTCACTTGCTGCTAGCGATGATTTAGTCGTAACAGGTGAAATTCTTAATTTACGAGAAGGTCCAGGCTTATCTTATCCTATTTTAGCCCAATTAAAAGAAGGAGATACACTGTCGATTATCGAAAAAGCCGGTGACTGGATTCATGTAAAAGCAGGCAATAAAGAAGGTTGGGTTGCTAGCTGGCTTACAGCATCAAAACCCGCCACAGGAGAAACCAAAACACAAAAACTTATTATTTCTCAAGTTGATCATTTAAATATTCGTTCAGAACCTTCACTGTCTGCAACAGTATTAGCTCAACTTTCTTCAGGTGATGAAGCTAAGTTTATTAAGTCGCAAAATGACTGGATTCAAATTCAGTTTGGGACAATAACTGGTTGGGTATCTGCCTCTTATGTGACAATTAAAGACGTATCACAACTAACAACGTCAGAATCTCCCAGCCCTTCATCTGTTGGAGGCAAAACATTTACCGTTACAGTAGACGCCGTAAACGTTCGAAAAAAAGCAGATTTAACATCTAAGAAGGTTGGCGTAGCCTATAATGGAGAGCAATTCAAAGTGCTCGATCAAATTAATAACTGGGTGCAAATTCAGTATAAAGATAAAACAAAAGGCTGGATTTATAGCTTCTATGGGACATTTTCAAGTAAAGAAGCGGTAGTAGCTACTTCACAACAGGAAAAGGATTCGAATAATAGCGTAACAATCATTTATGATGGGACAAATTTACGACAAGAAGCATCTACTTCAAGTGCAATTGTCGAACGAGCAAATGCTGGACAGTCATATTCGATTCTTGCTACTGAAGGTGATTGGTATAAAGTTGCACTTACTAATGGGCGTGTCGCTTACGTGGCGAATTGGGTTGTATCATTAAACGATTCTACGGGGCAAACGGCAACTACTCAAAAACCTTCTAGTAATCGTAAAAAAGGAACATTAAAAGGCGTAACAATCGCTATTGATCCTGGTCACGGTGGTAACGATCATGGGACAACAGGTGTTCGAGGAACCGATGAAAAAGATATTAATTTAAAAACGGCAGAACTTTTAAAATCGAAACTGCGAGCAGCTGGTGCCAATGTTGTATTAACAAGAGAATCTGATATATATGTCGATTTACGTAAACGCGTATCCGTTGCACACCAAGTAGAAGCCGATGCATTTATTAGCATCCATTATGATGCAACAGAAGATAGCTCTATCTCGGGTATTACAACTTATTATACAAATAGCTATCAAAAAGAATTAGCTGACTATGTACATGCTGGTCTTGCTAAAAAGGTGTCAATTCGTGATCGTGGCGTACAACCCGGAAACTATTTAGTCCTTCGCGAAAATAGACAAAAAGCGATTTTAATAGAATTAGGTTTTTTAAGTAACCCTAGTGAAGAGCGCACGATTACGACGGATTATTACCGTGAACAGGCGACACTTGGTATTTACCAAGGCCTATTAAATTACTTTGATGCGCAACTAAAATAATATAAGGCAAGTTGCGCTCTGCAACTTGCCTTTTTACATATTCGCCATTAATCTTTTTGCAATCATTTGGAACTCATCTGGACCTATACCTGGTGCGAATTCTTCCGGTAACTCATCTAAATCCGGCACTTTTCCGCCCTTCGGCATCCCTTCCACTACAACTAGCGGCTCATTTGTTGTCGGGTGCGGGCCTTTCCAAATTTTGTCTATATCCGCATAGTCCCCCTCATAATTCCATGTAAATAATACATTGCCTAGCCCTTGTTCTTCAAATTTACGTGCAGTATCAAAAACACGATTATCTAAGTTTGGAATTGGTAGCATTTTCGTTACATCGACACCTGTAGCCATTTCGAGTGCCCTTGCATAAGCGACAATATGCGTACCACCTCGAACGAGTAAATAGCCAATCATCTCACGCGCAGTCGGGTGATCTGTCATTTCATAAACGCGCATTTTATGGGTACGTGCTCCGCATTCAAGGAAGAAATTGTGCAGTAAATCTAATACTAAATTCCCGCTCGTAAATACATACTCCCCGTTCCATGGTTTCCCCATTGAATCGACTGGCATAGAAGCTTGAGCAGAAGCGATAAAGCTTTGTGTGTTACGCATATTTTTCGCATTTTGTAACGGTGATAAATCAGGTGGTGCGGCAAAGGAACTCCCTTTATTGAGCATGTTTATCGTAGTAGCTACAAGTTCTACATGTCCAAACTCTTCCGCTGTAATACTAGCCACTAAATCATAAAAAGGCTTTAATTTTTTCTTTCCACGAAAGTTAAACGACTGGTACATATAGTTGTTTAATGTAGACATTTCACCAAATTTCCCACCGAGCAACTCCTGTACTGCACTCGCTGCATTTGCATCTCCATATTCCACATTAGGCAGTTCAATAGCTATACGATTAACACGTTGAAACATAAAAAACACCTCCGTCTTATCTTTGTAACATATGACAAGTCAGAGATGCTTATACGTATTAATTTGTTACCCTTGCCAATGTAATCCAAACGATTTCATCCATTCGAATAAAGAACGGTGTTTGACAAATTTCAATTACAATATGATCTGGTAAAACTGCTGTCAGAGCACCATGTTGAATGTTCTTCCCAGTTTGCACAGCTATTTGCTGTCCGATTAAACCTTTTACTGTTTCAAATAAATATGGATTTGATATTTTCATAAATACAATCCCACCCCTTCAATCAAATAGCACTATTGCTCCTATTGTATGAACGGGGATTGCAAAAGTTTACCTAACAGAATCCACAATGATTGTAACCGGGCCATCATTCACAAGGGCAACATCCATCATCGCGCCAAATATCCCTGTTTCAACGCGTAAACCGAATTCTCTTAATGCTTCATTAAACGCATCCCACATCGGCTTTGCTTGCTCAGGACGTGCCGCACTTGTAAAACTTGGACGTCTTCCTTTTTTTGTTTCTCCATACAATGTGAACTGTGAAACGGATAAAATATCACCACCAACTTCTAAAATAGAGCGGTTCATTTTTCCTTCCTCATCTTCCCATAAGCGAAGCTCAGCTACTTTTTTCGCACAATATGCAACATCTTCCGCCGTATCTGTATGTGTAATTCCTACTAATAAAACATATCCTTTATCAATAGCACCCGTTACATTACGATCGACCGTAACAGATGCCTGTTTTGAACGCTGAATAACAACTTTCATCTATCTTACCTTCTATCTTTCTTATAATGAGTAAATTGAAAAATATATAGTTTAAAACAAATTTTTATAAAAGCATTTGCGCTGGCCGCACGTTCCGCATGAGCCCGCAAAATGCGCGCGGTCTCATTCTTCACGTTCATGCGGCATGCTAGGCGCAAATGCTACTTCTTAAAATTTTAGATAAATCCACCATAACATTTTGCCATCTAGTTCAGACAGTTAGTAACAGGCAATGATTGTATTCATGAACTTGTTTAGTATAAAGTTTCCTTAATTAATAACACGCTGCACGGAGTAAATATCCGGTAATTGCTTTATTCGATCAACGACTTTATGCAAGCCTGAAATATTCGAAATGGAAATTGTTAAATGAATCGTTGCAATTTTATCGCGATCTGCTCGACCTGAAACAGCTAAAATATTTGTTTTCGAATCACTTACTGCCATCATCACATCATTTAAAATACCAGGACGGTCAAATGCTGAAATTTCAATATCGACTGGGTATTCTTTCCGTTGTGATGGGCCGTTTTCCCATTCTACTTCAATTAAACGCTCTGCATTGCCGTCTTCTTGAATGTTTGGACAATCTGCACGATGGACCGAAACCCCTCGTCCTTTTGTAATAAAGCCAACAATTTCATCCCCAGGAACAGGTGTACAACAACGCGACAGGCGAATTAATAAATTATCAATCCCTTTAACAACAACGCCTGTTTCTGTACGTTTTGTTTTTGGCGGTTTCGCCATTTCTTTCGCAATTTTTTCAAGCACTTCTTCTTGTTCACGTTCTTTACGCATTTTTTCAGCAAGGCGATTGACGATTTGTTGGGCTGTAATCCCGCCAACACCTACCGCTGCATAGACGTCTTCCTCATGCGTATAGTTTAATTTTTCAATAACACGCTTAATATTTTCAGGCGTTAGCACTTCTTTTAAGTCAAAGTCTTGTGCTTTAATTTCTTTTTCGATTAATTCGCGCCCTTTAATGACATTTTCTTCACGCAAATTTTTCTTGAAAAATTGTTTGATTTTATTTTTTGCTTGACTACTTTGTGCAATTTTAATCCAATCACGACTTGGCCCAAATGATTGCTTAGACGTTAATACCTCAACAATATCACCTGTTTTTAACGGTGTATCAAGCGGTACCATCTTGCCGTTCACTTTCGCACCAATCGTTTTATTGCCAACCTCTGAGTGCACGCGATAAGCAAAGTCAATTGGTACTGAGCCCGCCGGAAGTTCAATGACATCCCCTTTAGGTGTAAAGACATACACCATATCCGAGAATAAATCAAATTTTAATGACTCCATAAATTCTTCTGCATTTGATGATTCATTTTGGAATTCTAAAATTTCACGGAACCATGTCAATTTTTGGTCGATGCTCTCACGTTTATTATCAACGTTTCTACCTTCTTTATATGCCCAGTGTGCCGCAATCCCGTACTCTGCAATTTTATGCATTTCCTTCGTACGAATTTGTACTTCTAAAGGATCTCCATATGGTCCGATAACCGTTGTATGCAATGATTGATATAAATTTTGCTTTGGCATCGCAATATAGTCTTTAAAACGCCCAGGCATCGGCTTCCATAGCGTATGAACAATGCCGATTACTGCGTAGCAATCTTTAATGCTATCAACTAAAATGCGCACCGCAAGCAAATCATAAATTTCGTTGAATTGCTTTTTTTGTAATACCATCTTTCTATAAATAGAATAAATATGCTTTGGTCGTCCATATATATCCGCATCAATTTCAACTTCATTTAATTGCGATTTCATTTCATCGATAACATTATCTAAATAAGCTTCACGCTCATCTCGCTTTTTCTTCATTAAGCTAACGATGCGATAATATTGCTGTGGATTTAAATAACGAAGAGATGTATCTTCAAGTTCCCACTTTACTGTATTAATTCCTAAACGATGTGCAAGTGGCGCAAAAATCTCTAACGTTTCTTTTGAAATTCGACGTTGCTTTTCGGCTGGTAAATGCTTCAGTGTTCGCATATTGTGTAAACGGTCTGCAAGTTTTATCAAAATAACACGGATATCTTGCGCCATAGCAACAAACATTTTTCGATGATTTTCCGCCTGTTGCTCTTCTTTTGACAAATATTTAATTTTACCTAACTTTGTTACACCGTCAACTAGCATTGCTACTTCTTCACTAAACTCACGTACTAAATCATCTCGTGTTACTTCTGTATCTTCTACTACATCATGAAGAAACCCAGCAGCTACTGTTTCCGGATCCATTTGTAAGTCCGCTAAGATGCCTGCTACTTGCACAGGATGTATAATATAAGGCTCTCCAGAACTGCGGAATTGTTCTTTATGTGCTTCTTTCGCCACTTCATATGCTTTTACGACAAAAGCGACGTGTTCATCATTCATATATGACTTAACGAGCTCGAAAACATCTTCGGGCGCTAATATTTGTTCTTTTGCCATCATTCGTCCACCTTATACCCATTATTTTCTCTTTTAATTGTAATAACTTTAATTGTATTAAATAGTCATACAAATTGTAAAGGCACACTAATTTATGTTTGGATGCAACAAGAAGATATGAATATTTTGTGAAAATAAAAGCAGCCTCAACAACGAGACTGCTTCTTTAGCATTAATATTGGATTAATGTTTTTACTGGATAGTTGCCAATTTTGCTACGACCGTTTAAATCTGTTAACTCGATTAAAAATGCGCAACCTACTACTTCTCCACCAAGTTTCTCTACTAAACGAATTGACGCTTCCACTGTTCCACCTGTAGCTAATAAATCATCACAGATTAACACTTTTTGACCTGGTTTTACAGCATCTTTATGCATTGTTAATGTATCTGTGCCGTACTCTAAACCATAATCCGCGCTAATTACTTCACGTGGTAGTTTCCCCGGTTTACGTACTGGTGCAAATCCGATTTCAAGTGCATAAGCTACCGGACAACCAATGATGAAACCGCGTGCTTCTGGACCAACAATTACTTCTGCGCCTACTTCTTTTGCATAAGCAACGATTTGATCTGTAGCATATTTATAAGCAGGACCTTTATCCATAATTGTCGTAATATCTTTGAAACTGATCCCTTCTTTTGGCCAGTTTTCAACTGTCGTTACGTACTGCTTTAAATCCATTATTTATTTTCCTCCTTGAGAGCGCTAGCCCTTCATTCGTTCATTAAACCATTGTTTTAGCTCTGTATAAGTCGCATATAACAACTTTTGCTCTAATTCAATTTGTTGTGAACGCAGTTTATATGACAGTGCCTCCTCCAACGCACGTTTCGGCGCGTTTTCGACAACAGTCGTCAAACCATTCTCTATTGTAACAAATTCAAGCTCAAAAAACACCTTTGTCATAAACTTAATTACATCAATATTTAGTCCAATATGTTGCGATAATTGTTCAATATGCATTTTCAAGTTAAAATTTGGACGTTTCTTAAGGAAGCTATAATACCAGCTGAAATGCTGACGAGTCGGCATACCATTGAAATATTGCGAGTTAGATGTGTAAAAATGCGCATAAATACGCTGAAATTGCTTTTCTCTTAACATATTTTCAAGTAACTGTACATTTGTCGGTAAATCAAGAATAACAACATAAGCACGTAACGCTTTGTAACATTCCTCACGATCAATTAAATGAATCGGACGTTGAATAATTTGTTCATAATGATCTATCGTTTGTTGTTGGAATGCGACAAAATCCGTTTGGTCAATCGGTAGCTTAGATAGCCAGTTAGCCGTTTGACTTTTCCCGCGGTAATCATATAATTGCCATTCTTCCGTTTGTACATCCTCTATCATAAATTGTGGCTTTTTTCTTCCTTGCCATTCATTAATTTGTAAATCACCAACAAACGATACTTGCACATCATATGAAATTTCATTATATAAATAACCTTTGCTAAAGCCAATTGCATCGATTTTGCCGTACGCGTCTTCCAGCTCTAGTTTTAAATGATTTTCTTGCGTACCAATACGGCGCATGGAAGCGATATTTACTTTTTCTAAAGCAAACACCGGTTTCGCAAATTCTGTACCAAACGGACCTAGCTTACGAATTTCCTCAATTGCCTCTACAGTTACTTCACTTAAGTCTACTGGGACATCGATGTAGAGCTTTTGTACAAGCTGCTCATCTGTTAACACAGCTTTTGCTTGGTTATGGAGACGCTTACGAAGCTCGTCCACATATTCAAGTGGAAGCGTCATACCAGCTGCCATCGGATGCCCACCGAAATGAGGTAAAATATCTCGATTTTTCGCTAACTCATCATACAAATGGAATCCTTCTATACTACGAGCAGAACCTTTTGCCGTCCCTTTTTCATGATCGAGAGATAAGATAATCGTTGGCTTGTAGTACTTCCCAACAAGGCGGGATGCGACAATTCCAACAACACCTGCGTTCCATCCTTCTTTCGCTACTACTAGCACAAGGCTATTTTTAATCTCTTCATTAGATTCAATCATCGCAATTGCTTCTTCTGTAATTGTATTGACGATTTCTTTTCGCTCATTATTTTTTTGATTTAACAATTTTGCTAACGACGCTGCCTGTTCATTCGATTCACTCATTAAAAATTGTACACCAGGCATGGCATCACCAAGACGACCGATTGCATTTAATCTCGGTCCGAAGTAAAAACCGATTGTCTCTTCATTAATATCTTGTTGTTTTACTCCTGATACTTCACACATTGCTTTTACCCAAGGACTTTGTGAAATTTTTAGTGCTTCAATACCTCGCTGAACAAGATAGCGATTTTCATCTTTTAACGGTACTAAATCAGCAATCGTCCCTATCGCAACAAACTCATATAAATGGTCCGGTACTTCGTCATATAAAGCATGTGCTAATTTAAATGCAACCCCTACACCCGCTAGATCTCCAAAAGGATAATGTCCTTCTGGTACACGCGGATGTAAAATAACGTCTGCTGGTGGCAATACATCCCCAGCTTCATGATGATCTGTTACAATGACATCCATGCCTAGTTCCTTCGCCACACGAATTGGTTCAATTCCACTAATCCCATTATCGACAGTAATAATGAGTTGTACACCGTTTTCATATGCTTGTCGGAACAGTTCCTCATTTGGACCATATCCATGCGTAAATCGATTTGGAATTATAAAATCGACATCTGCCCCTAAATCTAATAATACGTTTAACATGACTGTTGTACTTGTAATACCGTCACTATCGTAATCGCCATATACTAATATTTTTTCGCCTTCTTCAAGCGCTTGAAGAATTCGTTCTACTGCTTGTTCCATCCCATGCATTGCATAAGGATCATGAAAATATCGCTCGTCTATTTTTAATAAAGATGATGCTTGGTCTTCTGATGTACAACCTCGCGCTACTAAAATTTTTGCTGCGATTGCTGAAATACCCAGATTTCTTTGTAATTGTTGTACTAATTGTGAGTCAGGACGTTGCACAACCCATTTTTTCGTTGATTCTATCATTCTCTCACTTCCTTATGGTGTTCATTATAACGAGTTTTTATGTTAAATAGTCGAAATCTGAATATATCCATTTTAAACACATATCTCAACTTAAAATAAGCTGAGATGAACGATTACACTTTCCTCGATATATTATAAATTAAAAAACGGTAAAACCCTATCATAAGGATTTTACCGCAGTATATTATTTTCTTGTTTCTTCAATCATTGTAAACGCCTTTATTTTTTTTCGCGTTTCCAGTATGGCATCGGCTTCCTGTGTATCGGATAAAATATTTGCCCCTGCCTGTATGTATGCACGATTATTTTTTATGAGCATCGTCTGCTGTAATAACGTAAAGTTAACATTGCCATTTAAACTAAAATAACCGAGTGCGCCACCATAAAATGAACGAGCAATTGGTTCTAGTTTATTAATAATCTCTGATGCTGTTCTTTTCGGTACACCACTAGACGATGCTGGTGGGAATAATATTTTTAATGCATCAATCGGGTGCAAAAATGGGTGTAGCATCGCTTCAATTTCCGTCGTTAAGCGAATGGAATGTTTAAATTGAACCGGCTTCATGTATTCAACTAATTGAATGGAATTTTGAATACAAATCATTTCCAAATCTCGCATTGTTTGATCAACTAACAACTTATGTACAGTTACTTCTTTTGCATTTTGTAATAGACTCAGTTCAACGGAAATATCTTCTCGTGGTGTTAATCCTCTTGGACGAGCTCCTGTAACAGGCGTAATCGTCACGCGGCTACCTTCAATTTTAATAACACTTTCTGGCGATACTCCGATAATAACATGGTCTTGAAACTGCGAATAATACATATACGGCGCTGGCGTATATTTTCTTAATTTACGGTACAGTGAGAACGCATCCCCTGACATCTGTGCAACTAAACGTTTGGATAAAACAAGCTGTTCTACCTTTCCTTCAAGAATATACTGCTGTGCTTGCTTAACAAGTTGCGAATAGTGTTCATCTGTTATTACACTTTGAAAAGCAGATAGTTCATATGAGCCTCCACGATTAACTGGCGTAGTAAAAATGGCTTGAATTAGTTGTTCTACTTTTGCCTCCTCATATGAACGTTCGAAATTTGTATGCACGACAATTACTTCATCTGTTAGATGGTCATAAATAATGACCGTATCATACAAATCAAATTGTAAATCGGGAATATTAATTTCACATCCCTCTTGACTAGCACCATTCATCGTATGATAGCTAGCATAGCCGATTGCCCCACCAATAAATGCATAAGGTTCATCACTCTTAAATTCCGGCATTAAATACTTTAAATTTGTAAACATATCGCCTACATGTTCTGTTACTTTATTCGTATGGTAGTTTGTTTCTATTATTTGTTGATTGGAACCGACAATCGTTTTCACCGGGTTTACCCCAATATAAGAATATTGACTATCGTTACTATACTGGCTTGAACTTTCAAATAAAAATTTTCGTTCCCCTTGCAGACGTCTAAAAATTAAAATCGGTGTTACAGAATCTCCATTAAATCTTTTTACGACTGTACGATAGCAAATGTTTTTCAACATGCTCATCCTTTCTGAAAGAAAACGCCTTCCAAATAAATTTACTATTGTGAAGACGTTATGAGTCCAATCCCTTTTTTTAACAATTATATAGTTAATGTTATTATTGAAGAATTATTCTGTCAATAATGCTTTATTACCACAATATTACATTTCATCCTTTTTCGTCATTCCTTTCATTTGTAATTTTAAACTAATATAATCCGAATTTTTTTCCGCAAGTTTACGCTCCTTTTCATGTAAATCTTTTTGTAAAAGGCTTACTTTACGTTTCAATGCAAACAGACGTATAGCTGAAAAGCAGGCTGAAATGAAAGCACCTATTAGCGTCGAACCTAAAATGACTAGTATGAGTGGCCAATTCGCTTCACCAAAATAATAGTTTACGGGAACCTCCACTATATTAAGGTAGGAAAATAACGCAATAATGACAGTGAAAATAAGACCAGCTATTATTGTCCATTGTATTTTCATAAAACACTCCCCCTTTGTCATCTATATGTCTACTTCTTTACTCAATATGTGATGCAGAAAAAAATAAAAATGTGCCAGGAAAAAATTCCTGACACATTGTTTTTTGGCTATTATACAACTGGCTCGTCCGAACCCCATTGTTTCTTTTCTTTTTTCACAACCGCTGTACCTTTTTTGTCCATTTCACGTGATTTTAACGTGAACCAAATTTGAGCAGCGATACAAAGTGATGAATACATACCTGTTACTAAACCGATCAATAACGCGATTGAGAAGTTTTGAATCGATGGTGCACCTAATAAAATAAGCGCCACAACGACAACAATAACAGTTAATATCGTATTTAAAGAACGTCCCATCGTTTGACGAAGCGATTTGTTAACGATTAACGCTAACTCCTCTTTCGTTGTAATTTTTCCAGAACGATCTACATTTTCACGAATACGGTCAAACGTTACGATTGTATCGTTAATCGAGTAACCAACGATTGTTAATACCGCAGCGATAAATGTAATATCTACTTCTAGTCGTAGTAAACTGAAAATCGCTATGATAAAGAATACGTCATGCAGTAACGAAACAATGGCCCCGATACCCATGCGCCATTCGAAGCGAATCGCTACGTAAATAATAATGCCAAGTGCGGCAATAGATAGTGCCTTAATTGCATTTTTTACAAGCTCTTTTCCTACTGTTGGCGATACGGTACTTATGTTTGGCTCATGACCGAAGTCTTCCATTACTTTCGCTTTGAAATCTGCAATTTGTTGTTGCGTGAAATCTTCTTTATAGCGCATTACCGCAACATTTTGCTCATCACCTGAAATTAGCACATCTTCATTCGCAAAGCCAATTTCATCTAAGTATTTAACCATTTCATCTTTCGTCAGCACTTCATCAGCCTGGATATCGACACGCGTACCACTAGAGAAGTCGATACCTAAGTTTAATTTGTAAATACCTAAAATGGCTGAACCGACAAGTAAAATGATAAGTGAGAATGCATAGAATTTTTTGCGATGTTTAACAAAGTCTAAACGATCGAACTTCGTTGTTAAATCAAGCGTACTCACTTCGTCTTCCGGCTTATGCTGTTTTGATTTTGCAATACCAAACCAAGCTGGATTGTTAAAGTAACCACTGTTGACTAATAAACCGATTAACATACGCGATAACCAGACAGCTGTCACGAATGATAATAAAATCGAAATAATTAACGTCGTTGCAAACCCTTTAACAGAGCTTGTACCAAATATGAATAATACAATCGCTGCAAGTAACGTCGTTAACTGCGCATCGATAATGGCAGATAGCGATTGTTTTGAACCTAGCTGATACGCTTCTTTTACTGTACGTCCGATACGTAATTCCTCTCGAATACGCTCGGCTGTTAAAATGTTAGCGTCTACGGCCATCCCAATACCAAGAACGATTGCGGCAATACCTGGTAATGTTAACACCGCATTAATACCGTTAAAGATAACGAGTACTAAATATGTGAATACCGTTAATGTAATAATGGATACAAAACCTGGTAAACGGTAGTACAATAACATAAATACAAAGATTAATAAAACACCGACAACCCCTGCATAAACAGTATCATTTAATGCATCTTTACCAAACTGAGCACCTACAGATGTCGAGTAGATTTCTGTTAATTTAACAGGTAATGAACCTGCGTTTAAAATACTTTCTAATGTTTTCGTTTCTTCTACTGTAAAGTTCCCTGAAATTTGTACATCTGTTGAATTAATTACTTGTGTAACAGATGCTGCTGATTGATATTTTGGCTGTTCTTTTTGGGCTTCTGCTGCGTATGAGTCCACACCTTCTTCAAAGTCTAACCAAATTACTAATAAGTTTT
>JBJEFO010000232.1:0-12911 GCA_051874135.1 Lysinibacillus sp. | reverse complement strand
AAATTGGGTCTCTTTTTCTTCTTTGGTAGTCTTATGTAACCGCTTTCAAAATGTTTTATAACAATTAGCGAAATAATACTGTTTTTATAGTACAGTTTGTATTTTGTATATAGTACAGCTTTGGATTTTTTACAAAAAACTGAAAGCTAAACTGATTGTAGAATGGAGAGTAATATCATAAATTTATGTAAAAAACACTATTATTAACGCCTTTTTGCTATTAAAAACACCTTTTTTGTCATTAAATGTTATCGTATCCATAAAAAATTCACATTTTTTTTATGTTAGGTCTTTATTCTGTACTACTTTGAATGTATAATCTGTTACATAAGAAATTTACTTTCTGTTATATGAAAACAACATGAGAGGTAGGAAACAACCATGGAACAATGGAAAGGCTTTCAATTAGGTAATTGGAATAAAGAAATTAACGTACGTGATTTCATCATTAACAACATTACAGTATATGATAAAGATGATTCATTTTTAGCTGGACCTACAGAAGCTACTACTAAGCTTTGGGCTCAAGTTATGGATTTAAACAAAAAAGAACGTGAAGCAGGCGGCGTTTTAGATTTAGATTCTAAAGTCGTTTCTACTATTACTTCTCACGGTCCTGGATACTTAAACAAAGAGTTAGAAACAGTTGTAGGTTTCCAAACTGACGCTCCATTCAAGCGCTCATTACAACCATTTGGTGGAATTCGTATGGCTGAACAAGCTGCTGAGTCTTATGGTTTCCACGTAGATGAAGAAGTAAAAGAAATCTTCACTAAATACCGTAAAACTCACAACCAAGGTGTATTCGATGCTTACACTGATGAAATGAAGTTAGCTCGTAAAGCTGGTATCATTACTGGTCTACCAGATGCTTATGGTCGTGGTCGTATTATCGGTGACTACCGTCGTGTAGCTTTATACGGTGTAGACTTCTTAATTAACGAAAAGAAAAAAGATCTTAAAAATACAAGTAAAGTAATGTCAGAAGACACAATTCGTCTTCGCGAAGAGCTTGCTGAACAAATTCGTTCTTTAGGCGAATTAAAAGAAATGGCAGCTGCTCACGGATTCGATATTTCAGCTCCAGCTGCTAACGCTCGTGAAGCATTCCAATGGTTATACTTCGGTTACCTTGCAGCGATCAAAGAGCAAAACGGTGCTGCAATGAGTTTAGGTCGTACTTCTACATTCTTAGATATTTACATTGAACGTGATTTACAAAACGGTACATTAACAGAGGTTGAAGCACAAGAATTAGTTGACCACTTCGTTATGAAATTACGTCTTGTTAAATTCGCTCGTACACCTGACTACAACGAATTATTCAGTGGAGATCCAACTTGGGTAACTGAATCAATCGGTGGTGTATCAGTAGACGGAACACCTTTAGTAACGAAAAACTCATTCCGTTTCTTACACACATTATCAAACCTTGGACCAGCTCCAGAGCCAAACTTAACAGTACTTTGGTCTACTAAGCTTCCACAAGGTTTCAAAGATTTCTGTGCGAAAATGTCTATCAAAACTAGTGCGATTCAGTACGAAAACGATGACATCATGCGCTTAGAATACGGCGATGACTATGCAATTGCTTGCTGTGTATCTGCAATGCGTGTAGGTAAACAAATGCAATTCTTCGGTGCTCGTGCTAACTTAGCAAAAACTTTATTATATGCAATCAACGGCGGTGTGGATGAAAAACTTAAAATCCAAGTTGCGCCACGTTTCGCTCCAATCACTTCAGATATCTTAGATTTCGATGAAGTAATGGCTCGTTTCGATACAATGATGGAATGGGTTGCTGAATTATATATCAACACATTAAATGTAATTCACTACATGCATGATAAATATGCTTATGAGCGAATTGAAATGGCACTTCACGATACAAAAATCCTTCGTACGATGGCAACTGGTGTCGCTGGACTAAGTGTTGTAGCTGACTCTTTAAGTGCGATTAAATATGGTCAAGTAAAAGTAATCCGTGACGAAAACGGTATTGCTGTTGACTTCGAAACAACTGGTGACTACCCTAAATACGGTAACAACGATGATCGTGTAGACCAACTGGCAGTAGACTTAGTTAAAACATTCATGACGAAGTTACGCAAACATGCAACTTACCGTGATTCTTTAACAACGATGTCAATCTTAACAATCACTTCTAACGTAGTGTATGGTAAGAAAACAGGTAACACACCTGATGGACGTCGTGCTGGTGAACCGTTTGCTCCTGGTGCAAACCCAATGCACGGACGCGATACGAAAGGTGCATTAGCTTCATTAGCATCTGTAGCTAAAATTCCATATGCACATTCTTTAGATGGTATCTCTAACACATTCTCAATGGTACCAAAAGCGTTAGGTAAAGACGAAGCTAGCCAAATTTCTAACTTAGCTGCAATTCTTGATGGATATGCATCTAAAGAAGGTCACCACTTAAATATTAACGTATTTAACCGTGATACTTTATTAGACGCTATGGAACACCCAGAAGAATATCCACAATTAACAATTCGTGTATCTGGTTACGCAGTTAACTTCATTAAATTAACTCGTGAACAACAAATCGATGTAATTAACCGTACTTTCCACGGAAGTATGTAATACAAAAAGCAGAAAGCGCCATGTTAAACTCCTTATAGACTAAAGCCATCCTCTTGAAGATAAGTAAGCGATTCGACGTTGACTTATGTGAGGGAGATGGCGAAGTCTACTTGGCGCTGTAGCTATGCAAAGACCAAAATCGGATGACGCGCTGATGACAGTTGTTATTCATTTTGGTCTTTTATTTTAGTGGATAGGAAAGTATAAGTTTTTAAGGAAATCCACATAAGAAAAGACATCATTTCGCGCTATTTGGCGCGTAATGTGTTTTTCTAACTAAAGATCGCTTTTTCATCATTGGATGGATAGAAGCTAGGAGGAGAATTTTAATATGCAAGGCAACATTCATTCTATTGAAACATGCGGTACAGTTGATGGACCGGGAATTAGATATATTGTATTTACACAAGGGTGCTTGCTTCGTTGCCAATATTGTCATAATGCAGACACTTGGGAACTTGGCACAGGTAAAATAATGACTGTCGATGAAATCATTCAAGATCTTGAAAGCTATCGTCCGTTTATGGAATCATCAGGTGGCGGGATTACAGTTAGTGGTGGAGAACCATTATTGCAAATGCCATTTGTAACAGAGCTTTTCAAGGCATGTAAAGCAAAAGGTATTCATACAACAATTGATTCTTCAGGTGGAAATTTCTCGGAACGCCCTGAATATTTAAGTCAATTAGATGAATTACTGCAATATACAGACCTTATTTTAGTTGATTTAAAGCATATCGATCGTGAAAAGCATAAACGACTAACAGGAAAATACAATGATCAAATCCTTAAATTTGCACAGTATTTATCAGATAAAAATGTTCCGATTTGGGTTCGTCATGTACTTGTACCTGACGTTACGGACTTTGATGAATACTTGGATCAATTAGGTGAATTTATCGGCACTTTAAACAATGTAGAAAAAGTAGAAGTGTTACCTTACCATAAATTAGGCGTATATAAATGGGAAACACTTAACTTGAAATATCCTTTAGAAGGTACAGAGCCGCCAACAGAAGATCGTGTAGAAAATGCATATGAAAGACTAACTCGTCATTTGAAATAAACTGTCGAGTCTAGCTGAACAATATGATAGATTGTTCGGCAAATGAAGTCATTCAAGTAATTGTTATAATTTTTAAAAAATGATAGATTATCGAAATAGTGCAGGGGAGTGAAGAAATGAAAGAAACATTTGAAGCGCTTAGTGCCGCAGCTATCGGAAAAAAAACAACATTAGAGAAAAATAAACTTGGCTATTTATTCATAACAGGGCTTGGTGGAATATTTGTTGGCGTTGGTGTCATTATTTTATTAACAGTCGGTGGTTTACTCGATCCTGCTGGTGTGCCGAGTATGAAGATTGTACAAGGTGTTTCGTTTGGGGTTGCACTTAGTATGGTGATGCTAGGGGGGGCCGACCTTTATACAGGAAATAACTTAGTAATGACTGTTGGCGCACTTGAAAAACGAACGACATGGACAGATTTAGGAAAAGTTTGGACATGTAGTTGGATAGGGAATTTGATTGGATCGATTGTTATAGCGTGGCTATTTTTTATGTCAGGCTTAGCAAGTGGGAATACAGGCGCTTATATTGACAAACTTGCAGGTGTTAAGATGAATGCAACTTTCATCGAGCTATTCTTCCGCGGTGTGTTATGTAATATTTTAGTTTGTGCAGCTGTTTGGTGCTGCTATAAATTAAAAAATGAAGCTGCTAAAATTTTAATGGTTTTTTGTTGTATATATCCTTTTATTACGGCAGGATTTGAGCATAGCGTGGCAAATATGACACTGTTTTCCCTTGCTTTAATGATTCCACATGGTGAACTTGTGTCGTTTGGTGGAATGGTGCATAATTTGATTCCTGTGTCGCTTGGTAATGCTGTAGGAGGAGCCGTTTTTATAGGTTGTGCATTTTGGTATAGCCAGGTGAGAAAGTAATTAATTTGTACGAACAATGTCGAACAATGGTATAATCAAAGCATTTCAAAAAGAAAGTTTTTCTGGAGGGAACGCTTTGGCTAGAGAAAGAAAATTTTCGACGACTGAAATCTTCCGTGAAACAGAACGATTATTACTGACGGTTGGTTATGAGGGATATACAATTAGCTTGTTAGCAGAAGCATTAAATGTTTCACGTGCGGCCATTTATAAGTACTATACAAATAAAGAAGAATTAGTCGTTGATTTTATGCTTGAGCATATGGAAAAAATGATTCGACAATTTGCATCGATTGACAGTACCGAACCATTTACAGTTCAACTGGATGAAGTACTGGACATCGTATTAGAATCAAAAGATTTACATCGCATTTTTTCAATGGCACATGTTATTGATACAAAGGGAAAAGAAGAAATTGCGAAGAAAATGATACGCTTAAATGAACTGCATAAAGAAATGTATACACCGCTTCAAACGATGGTGAATAAAGGGAAAGAAGAGGGGCTACTAAAGGAATCTATTCCGAATGCCCTTATTCTTGCGTTTATTTTCCAAAGTGTTGATTTACCAAATCATATGAATATCCCAGAAGAGCTGTTTTTACAGTCTATTAAAACACTTGTTTGTTCAGGAATTCTGAAGGAGAAGTAATAGAAAGTAATATGTAATGAAATGTATTAATTGCATATTTTTTTGTTATAGATGCGACTTGTCAGAATGAAAAAGTTATGACAGTATAGAGGGGACAACTGACGAGGAGGAACTAGAAGTATGGCTAATTTACCGAACTGCCCAAAATGTAATTCTGAATACACATATGAGGATGGTATTAATTATGTATGTCCAGAATGTGCGTATGAATGGTCTATGACAGCTGAAGAAGCGGTGGAAGAGGGCTTAGTTGTAAAAGATGCAAACGGCAATTTACTTCAAGATGGCGACACTGTTACAGTTATCAAAGATTTAAAGGTTAAAGGTAGCTCTTCAACTTTGAAACAAGGTACGAAAGTAAAAGGTATTCGTTTAGTAGAAGGCGACCATAATATTGACTGCAAAATCGATGGCTTCGGTGCAATGAAGTTAAAGTCTGAGTTTGTTAAGAAAATCTAAAAAAAATCGCGGGTTGGATTATTCCTTCCCGCGATTTTTTTAATGTTTACTCTTTATGTGCTTCAAAAGCATTTTTTAAGTCTTTGTCTTTTACTTCAATTTTTGCTTCTTCAAGTAATTGTTCTTGAATTGTAGCCCAGTCAGCTTTTTGTGCTTTTAACTGTTCACGAATTTCTTCTTTTTTCTCTTCTAGCGTGCCGTAACCTTCAACTTCACGTTTCTCTTTTACTTCGATAATATGATAACCAAAGTCAGATTTGACAGGTTCAGAAACAGTGTTTAATTCAAGTGCATAAGCTGCATCGTTGAATTCTGTTACCATTTGACCAACTGAGAACCAACCAAGCTCTCCACCTTGAGCACCTGAAGCAGTATCAACCGATTTTTCCTTTGCTAATTCCGCGAAGTCAGCACCATTCTTTAATTCTTCGATAATCGCTTTTGCTTCTTCTTCAGTTTCTACTAAAATATGACGAGCATTTAACTCGTACTTCGCTTGATCATAGTATGCTTGAATTTCTTCGTCAGAAATCTCTATTTCATCCTGTGCTTTTTGTTGTAATAAATTTAAGCGAATGTTTTGTTTGAATGTTTCTTCTGTAAAACCACTTGATTCTAATGCTGTCGCAAATTGATCGCCATACTGTTCAGCAACTGCATCAAACTCAGTTTGAACTTCTTCATCTGTTACTTCGTATTTATCATTTAAAATTTTTTCTAACACAATTTGTTGCAGTAATGGTTCGCCAGCTATTTTCTTAATTTCGTTATAAAATTCATCCTGTGTGATTTCAAAATTTGCAGTAGATACAATAACTTCGTCGCCAGGGTTGCTACATGCAGCTAAGCCGATTGAAGTTGCTAATGTTAATGCGAAAATGGTCTTTTTCATAACTTAAACTCTCCTAACTTAAATTTACAATGCATTAGATACTATAACACAAACGAAAAAAAAACTAAATGGTTCCACCTGTCGATTGCCTAACTTTTACAGTTTTCTGCGCATAGCATATTAGGGTAGTGAAGGAGGTGTCAAGATATGAGCGGTGGAGGCTACAGCGGCGGCGGTTATGGCTCTGGCTTTGCATTACTCGTGGTCCTATTTATTTTATTAATTATTGTAGGAGCTGCGTTTATTTATTAAAGATAGAAAAGGCGGAATCCGTTATGACGGATTTCGCCTTTTATACTGCTAATAGAACTTCAACATAAAACGATACTAATAAAATTGTAATGAGTACATTAATAGTACGGAAAATTTTAGGGTGCCGCTCTTCAGGAATTTCACGACGCATGCAAAGCGCGTATGTCATACGGTTGATTTGGAATAAATAAAATACTGAGAATAGTACTACGATTAAAAGTAGCAATGCTATTCCTCCCCTCTATCACTACTTCAAGAATATCAAATGACGTATTAGCGAGACAAGTTTGAGCTATCGTTATTAAACTGTGGGACTAAGATTTCGTAACCTCTTGGTGTTTCCTCGATTATAGCATTTTTTGGTGCTCGCCATATATCTTTAATATATAACCAATCAAGTAAGCAAATACTACAATGGAATGCAAGTAAAAGACAAAAATAATGTGAAAATGCCGGCCAAACAATTGCTCCTATAAGTAAAACGGGATTTAATAAAATAAAGGGAGCAATAAGCGTAATAAGGTAACGATTCTTCGGAATAGGTTCTTTAATACGCATATTCAAAATTGGCACAAATGTAAATTTAATTTTAAATTTATAGGAAACACGTTTTTTATAACGAAACAAACATATATAGTGAATGATTTTATGCACTGGATACAGTAAAAATAAAGCAACTAAAAAATATAAGAAATGTGTATCCGAATGGGGACTATTATAGTTAATGTTTGTAAATACATAAGAAAAACAAAACACAATGATAAATGTCAAAGCCGCTAATAGCAAAAAACGGGTTGTTCCATATTCATATTCAACATTAAGTGTTTTTATACAATTCATAAATCTACCTCATTAATAAAAATTAAAAAGAGTGTACATTATACACTCTTTTCCTCGTTTATTGTGTAAGAGGAGCCTGTTCAGGTATCTCTTCTAAACTTTCTTTAAAGTTTTCGAATGATCGTTCGAAAATTTCAATAAAATCATCGCCATAAATATTACGGATGACTGCCATGACATCTAAAAACTCTGGGAAGCGACCGTATAATTCTTTGAGTGCTAATGATCCATCTAAAATCGAATGATGGGTATCGTGATAATGTTCGTACATGTTAAGAATTAATGCGGTACCAGCTTCTGTTAATTCTACATACGTATTTCGTTTGTCATCATCACGTTTAGAGAATTTTAATAATCCTCGTTCTTCTAATTTCTTTGAGAAGTTAAAAGCTGTTGATACATGCATCACACCAAACTTTGCAACATCAGAAATAGAAGCACCTTTTAAATGGAATGAAATCCATAAAATATGGTGTTCATTGATGTTTAAGTCAAACGGTTTAATCCATGTTTGCCAATCTCTTTCAACAGCCTTCCAAAGAGCTTTAGATAGTTGAGCAATTCGTTGGCTATATAACATAGCTTCTTTCATTGTGTACAATTCCTCGGGCATTACAATCACCTTCTTCTTTCATAGCGTTTTAAAAATATTATAGCAATAAAAGAAAAAAGTTTAAAGTTAGAAAAATTAAATAATTGCAAAGCGATTTAAAAATACAATATTTTGATTAAAAATTGGTGTAAGTTATGAAAAAAAGGTCGAAAACATAGGTGTAATGAATTATTTTGAATGTTGTGTTTCTTGTTCTTTATTTGTGTATTGAGAGAAATTTTTCTCGATTTCGTTAATTGAATTCTGTAAAATTTCAATTTCTTGTTTTAACTTCGATGCATCTGGTTCGATTTCAGTTTTGAATGTTGTAATCGTTTCTTTAAGTTCGTTTATTATTTGTGGAATATTATTTTTAGCTTCTATAGAAAAAGATGTAATGGATTGTTTAACATTGTTTGCTTCGTTCTTTACATCGACAAGTTGTTCTTTCCATACTGACGTGTTGCGGGCGATATTTGAACGTAATTGTTTTCCGGTTTGCGGAGCTGTCATAATTGCTGCTACCATACCTGTAGCAATTCCAACGGCTAATCCTGTGAAAAATGTTTGTACTCTCATTTTGCCATCCCCTTAAAAAATATATACGAGTAGGAAATTTGATGGTTGTTCTAGTATATTTCCCAACTATATTATTATTAAACCATGAAAATGAAATTTAGAAAAATACAACGCGCATTTTTTTACGTATAAGCCTACATAAGTTGAACTTAAAAATCTCGTATATTGCTATTAATACATTCGCGCTGACCGCACGTTCCGCATGCGAGGCGCGAATGTCTATACGGTTATGCACTCGCTAAAATCTTTATTTCAATTTATAGACATTAAACAAAACGAAAAAGAAGCTACGTGATGAAGTAGCTTCTTTTTATACTTATGCTTGTGATACGGAAGTGTTGAATTTCGAGCGCTTTACTAAATTCGTTACGATTGGATAAATAATGATGAAAGCAACGACATTAAAGGCAATCGCAGGTAGTACAACGCCAACAAATAACACAGTAAATGTAGCGCCAACATCTGATCCAATAACAAATAGTGCTACAGATAAGAAAATCGTTCCTGATAAAATCGTACCTAATCCGACTAAAATTGCTGATACAGCAATATTGCTTGCTAGCTTTTTAATGATTAATAGTACAATTAAAAATGCAAAGCCTGTAATTGCTTTATCGACTATATTCGGGATAAAGCCACCTGGGAATGTTGTAAATAAGCCTGATAAAACGCCTGTTGTAATTGACAATAAAAACGTCTCTTTCACGGTAGGGAATAATAAAATCCCGATAAACATCATCGTTAACATGAAGTCAGGTTTCATCCCTTGTACTAAACCAGGTGTTACGACATAAAGTGCTGCTCCTACACCGACTAAAAGCGCCATTAAAACTAAATTTTTCGTATTCATTTGTCTCGTCTCCTCTAAACTTTCTATTCTCTTGTTCTCCTAATGTGCACTCATCGCCATTAGCGAAAACTTATAATGAATTTTACTTCTGAATACATGAAAAATCAATGACTTTCTTTTAATTTTCAGAAAATAAAAGAGTAGTAACGGAATTCACTTAAATTAAACAACCCGACTTATAAAGAACGGCCGGGTTGCATAAAAGATTATAAGTTTGATTTAATAGCGTCAGCGAAGTTTGCTAGCTCGTCCATTTCGAATTTTTTTGAATTCCATTGCAGCTTTAATCCATCTGTCTCGTCATAACGAGGGATTAAGTGTAAATGATAGTGGAATACTGTTTGACCTGCTGCAGCACCGTTGTTGTTTACTGTGTTAAGTCCAACTGGATTAAAGGCAAGTTTAATGGCATTTGCTACTTTTGGAGCCGCTTTATAAAGGTTTGCTGCGACTGTCTCCGGCATTTCAAAAAGGTCCTGACAATGTGTTTTTGGAATTAGTAACGTATGCCCTTTCGTTAAAGGCATAATGTCCATAAATGCGTATACGTGCTCATCCTCGTATACTTTTGTGCTCGGAATATCTCCGTTAATGATTTTACAAAATAGGCAATCGCTCATTGCAAAACATCCTTTCCACTTATTTTTATCTATTTTAGCATATGTACACTGAATGTTTTTTAACTTTTTGATAAACTAAAGACAAGAATAGGAGTGGAATTATGACAATTTTACAAGTATCGAACGTTTCAGGTGGCTATACACGTAAACCTGTTATTAAAGATTTATCATTTACAATTGAAGAGGGAGAGCTTGTTGGCTTAATCGGCCTCAATGGTGCCGGCAAAAGTACGACGATTAAACATATTATTGGTACGCTCATTCAGCGCGAAGGGGAAATCCGTTTAAATGGTGTGACGTTAAAAGAGAATATGGATGCTTACCGTTCATCCTTTTCATATATCCCAGAAACACCAGTTTTATACGAAGAGTTGACATTAAAGGAACATTTAGCATTAACTGCAATGGCTTACGGTATTGATGAAAAAACGTTAGCAGAGCGCTCAGAAAAATTATTAAAAGAATTCCGTATGGAAAAACGTTTAAATTGGTTCCCGTCGCATTTCTCGAAAGGGATGCGTCAAAAGGTAATGATTATGTGTGCATTTTTAGTAAATCCAAGTCTTTATATTATCGATGAGCCTTTTGTTGGATTAGACCCGCTCGGTATTCAATCGCTACTCGATCAAATGGATGCGAAAAAGCGAGAAGGGGCTTCAATTTTAATGTCGACTCATATTTTATCGACAGCTGAAAAATATTGTGACCGTATCATCTTGTTACATGAAGGACGCGTACGTGCACAAGGAACGATGGATGACCTTCGTCGTGCATTTAATATGCCGAATGCAACGCTTGACGATTTATATATCGTGATGACAAAGGAGCAGGCAGGTGAATAGCATGCAAAATATTTGGTCAAAGCGATTTCATCATTATATAAATGAAGTGCAAAAATATATGCGTTTTGTGTTTACTGGTCATATAGCGATTGTGCTTGTGTTTGTAATTGGTGCTGGAGGCTATCAATATAGTGAATGGTTAAAAGTAGCACCGCAAAATTTTCCGGCTGAATGGCTTGTCGCGGTTATAGTTGGGATTCTACTAGGGTTTAGTGCACCGACAACGCTTATCCGTGAGCCGGATCAAGTTTATTTATTGCCGGTAGAGACGAAAATGCCGATTTACTTTAAAAAGGCGCTAAACTGGACATTTATGTCGCAAATATTATTACCTGCGGGGGCTTATATTGTAGCGATACCGCTATTAAATACGGTTACGAATTTATCGACTGGACAAGTATGGTTAGGGTTTCTTTGTGTCGTTGTATTAAAATATTTAAACGTCCACCTAGAGTTTAATTATCGCTACGGTAATCGTGGACAACTCGTTTGGTTGGACCGGCTAGCGCGTATTGCTTTTTCGGTTATAGCGCTTGAAATGATATTAACATCTAGCGTATTAGGTTTCGTTTTTATCGCGTTGTTTGCGTATTATAACTTCATACTAGCGAAAAAAGCGAAGGGAGAGCCGGTGCCATATGAGCACTTTGTGAAGTTAGAACAAAATCGTATGATGCGCTTCTACAGATTCGCTAACTATTTTACAGACGTTCCACATTTGCGCGGGTCAATTCGTCGCCGAGCATGGCTAAATTTTTTATATCGCTGGATTCCGTTTAAAAGAGAAAGTACGCAAACGTATCTTGTATTCAGGACGTTTATCCGAACGGATGATCATTTTTACTTATGGGTTCGTTTAACCGGTATTTCTGCAATTATTGCAGCGTTTGTTAATATCCCGATTGTAACGTGGATTGTAGCAGGAGCATTAGCATTTGCAACAACAATTCAATTGAAATATGGATTATTATCTTCAGGGGAGTTCCGAATGGACATGCTCTACCCGGTGCCAAAAGAGCAACGTGTAAGAGCTGTTGAAACATTGCTTCGTTTCTTTATGGTCATTCAAGCAGTAATCGTCACTATTTGTAGCGTAACGCAACCACTATTCCTCTTTATACCGCTTATTATTTTGATTATAAGTGAACTAACTTTAAGACTTACAAAAAACCCTGATGCCTCAGTTTAGGCATCAGGATTTTTTGTGGACTTATTTTAAAATAATTATTTCCACAGTCAAATATTAGTCAAGTTCGCAGCCTTCGCGCTTTGCCACAGCCTCCGTAGGAACTAGAGTAGGCAAGCCTACTCGGATTTCCTACTCCGGCTCCTGTGGCTGTGCCGCGCTACGGCAAAAGTGAAACCTATTCGCTATTCTAAAAAAGACTTTCTCCTAATTAATCGGTTTCCACAGGTTAAAAAATTGATATTTCATCCTGTTTAGCCTAAAATGGGCAAGCGTTGCAAAATGAATGGATTGCATAATTGACTGCAAGAAATAATCAACAAGTATTCAGAAGACAATTCTTCTTTAGTCGTTCGCGCTATTTGCGATGGGCGCAGAACGAACCGTGAGAGACAACACAGTTGGCTCCGGCTAGTTTGGCGGCCAGCGCGAACGGCTGATGGAAATCAAAAGTAGAGAATCTTTATTTTACACTTTTTATCACTGGTATTTTCAGGATTTATTTTTGCTCATATCGAGTTACAGATTATTCCTCCGTTTGAGGTGCTGTAAATGTTGTAACGTATGATTTTGAATCAAATAAATTTTGAGTC
>JBJEFO010000231.1:0-2967 GCA_051874135.1 Lysinibacillus sp. | reverse complement strand
TGATTGCTTTGTTATTAGGAAAAAATATCGGACTGCAAAGCAGGCTTTTAATTCAGGAATCTCTCAATCAGATTACATTGGGAGGTATGGTTAGGCTAGTAAAATTCATTTTAATCTTTACGCTAATTATAGAAGGGATCGGTGCAGTCATCTTGTTCATCCGTTGGGCAAATGAATTTGGCATCATGAAATCCATTTACTACGGCATCTTCCATTCCATCTCAGCCTTTAATAATGCAGGCTTCGACTTAATGGGCGATTTTAGCAGTATGACGAAATATATCGGTGATTATACGATTGTTTTGACGCTATCTTCATTGTTTATAATCGGAGGATTAGGCTTTACAGTTATACTAGACATTTTGAAGAAGAAGCCGCTCAAAAAGCTGACACTGCAAACGAAAATAGTCCTGATTATGACCTTAGCATTGAATATACTTGGAACATTGGCTATTTTTATTCTGGAATATAACAATCCGCATACTTTAGGTGCATTACCGATAAAGGATCAATTGCTCGGCGCTTATTTTCACGGAGTGGTTCCGAGAACAGCTGGTTTTAATACACTGAGTATGCCGGATTTAACCTTAAGCTCGCAATTGGTGACAATGCTGCTGATGTTTATTGGGGGCGCTTCGGGAGGTACGGCCGGAGGAATTAAGGTGACTACATTTGCCGTTATCCTGCTTGCTATTTGGTCAGTCATTAAAAAGCAAAATAACGTCAATATTATGGGCAGGCAACTTTCGAAGGAGATCATCTTTAAGGCCTTTGCGATTGCTGTTTATTCTGCCGGAATAATTTGTTTCATAGTCTTTTTTTTGACTATTACCGAGGATGCACCCTTTAATGTCCTCCTATTCGAAGTTATTTCAGCATTCGGGACAGTTGGTGTGACATTGAATTTAACACCTGAATTAACGACAGCCGGTAAAGTGCTCATTGCCATCACAATGTTTATCGGTAGAGTTGGTCCTTTAACAATAGCCTTTACATTAGCGAGCGGTAAAAAGCAACAGACGATTAAATATACAGAAGAAAAAATGATGATTGGTTAGTATTTACAAATGAAGGGGCTGTTATAGTTTTTTTGACAGCCCCTTCATTTGTAATGCTTGTGCTAAGGCAGTTCATCCTAAATCAACACCATGTACCATCCAAAAGCTTTATACGATTACCGTAATGTACGTGCCAATGCATATGCTTATTGCTCTGATAATCACCAATATTAGTTGATACTGTGCAAGCTCCATATTTTTCGTTCACTTGTTTTGAAACGTTTTTTATAACAGAAAATAAATCTTTCATAATATGAACTTCTTCTTCATTCACATCAATTAGCGAACTTATATGCTTCTTGGGAATGACAACGATGTGAACATCATAAAACGGACGAGTATGATAAAAGGCAAGTGAATGTTCGGTTTCCACTATTTTTTCTACTTCTGTTTTCCCACTTAAAACTTCATCGCAATAAAAATCTTGAACTTCATGACTCATAATACATTCCCCTATTCTATTAATTTACAAATCAATACTACTTTACCATATTTTATAAATAGTGTGATGTACGATCAGAAAATATTCTTTTGCTGCTCCGATAATTACGCAAATATTCACAATGAATTGTAGTGATTTGTCGAATAGATTAAATTATGATAGAATAATAAAAATTAAAAAAACAACACGAATTATTGTATGTTTCACTTCTTTTTTGTGATCCCTTGAACTTGATTGTTCTGACATTAATAGCAGTATTTAGTGTTAAATAGCAGGAGGTTTTACATGAAAAACAGTATTAATCTAGCAGGAGCTTTTGTAGGAATCATCGTCGGTGCCGGCTTTGGCTCCGGTCAAGAGGTCATGCAATTTTTCACAAATTTCGGCATTTATAGTTTACCGGCCGTGCTGATCGCCATGATTTTTTTCTCGTTTATCGGGATGCAAATCGCGCAATTAGGAAGTCATATACAATCTACTTCTCATAAGGATATCATTCACCTTATATGCGGACGATACATAGGAACAGCAGTTGATTTTATTCTTTCGTTTTTTTTATTTGGCGTTGCCGTTATAATGATTGCCGGTGCAGGGTCCGTTTTTGAGCAGCAATTCGGTATTCCAGCACAAATCGGAGCAATTGCCATGACCATATTGACGATTGCCACTCTTTTACTTAAGATTGACAGAATTATTTCTATTATTAGTTCCATTACACCATTTTTATTAGTCATTATGATTGTTATCGCCGGGTATTCAATTTACAATGCAGATTCTAGCTTAATAGAAATCAGAAATTATACTAATATAGAAGATGCAGCCGCTTCTCACTGGATACTTTCATCATTACTATATGTATCCTTTAATATAGCAGTTGGTTTTTCAATGTTATCCTTAATGGGAGGCAGAATGAAAAATAAAAAAGCAGCTGCACGTGGCGGCATTATAGGCGGAGTATTATTGGGTGTGCTTTTATTATTAATAAATGGTGGCATGCTGACAAATATACAAAATGTTCAAGGTCTGGATATGCCAACTTTATATCTAGCAAATAACCTGTCACCTGTTTTAGGTGATATGCTGTCTGTCATTTTATTAGCGATGATTTATAATACTTGTGTCGGTATGCTTTACTCGTTTACAGCACGTTTTGTTCCATCTGAGTCTTCTTCCTTTAAAGTGGCTGTAATTGTTATCGGAGTAGTAGCATTCATTTTAAGCTTTGTCGGATTTAGTACATTAGTAGGTAGTGTGTATCCCATCATGGGCTATGTCGGATTTGTACTACTTGGTGGAGTCATTCTTTCATCGGTACGATCTCTGCATAATTCTCCTGAGCTAACTCCAGACTTGCATGAAGTAGAACAGGTATCATAAAGTGAAACTTTGCTCGGTGGGGGTTTTCCTTCATCCCCCACCGAGCATTAGTTGAACCAATCGGACTTTTAGGGACAGTTGATCTCCCAC
>JBJEFO010000230.1:0-2969 GCA_051874135.1 Lysinibacillus sp. | reverse complement strand
AAATAAGAGCTTAAATGATGAATGGTAATCTCCTATTCATCATTTAAGTTTTTTTATTTTTTAAAAAATTAAATAATTTATATTAAACTTTTGATATGATAATGGATGGAATATATAACTATGTTTTTCTGGTGAGGGGGGAGTTAGATGGACGAACGACAGCTTCAGGCAAGAATTAAGAATGTGGAAGAGGCGATTACAACACTTCAAGCCGTTCTGCGCGATTTAAAGAAACAACAAGTCGACAACAATAAGCCACAGATAACGAGTGCAGCTTTACATCAACAGGTTACGGAAAAAAAGGCGTTACATGTTGCACCGAGCGTACCTGAAAAACCACAACAATCGATTCCGTCCAATAAGAAACAATTACAAAACAAACAAGAAGAAAAGTTCGATATTTTTGCATTTTGCCAAATTTGGCTGCCAAGAATCTTTGTCGGTATCTTATTGCTTGGGGTAGTGTGGCTTTTCAAGGCTGGGATGGATAATGGACTGTTGCAGCCGCCTATTCGAATTGCATTTGGAGTGCTCTTATCTATCGGTTTAGTTGTATTCGGAGAAAAACAAATGAAAGCGAATCATCATGCTTTAGGTTTGGTTCTTTTGGGCGGAAGTATTGCGAGTATAGTCGTAACGACGTTTGCGGCACATTATTTGTATCATTATATGACATCTGCATTTGCCTTTATTTTAAATATCTTATGGATTTTGTTGGGGATTTATTTTGCTAATCGTCACAAATCGGAATACTTGGCTATTTTTGTATCCATCAGTGCATTTTTTGTCCCGTTTTTAATTCAAAGTGCAGAACCTAATGCCATTGTGTTTGTCGGTTACATTTTGTTATTGGTAATGAGCCTGCTTTATTTTGCGGGGAAAAACTTATTTCCTTATTTATATTTCGTTACGTATGCAGTAGCACAGCTTGTTTTATTGATTTTTACTATATTATCACCGTTTACTTCATTAAGTATTGAATTATGTATACTGTATGCCGTCTGGCAAATTGGTTTATATGTGCATGTACTGAAAGATACCCAATTTATTTATAAACAGCGATTAAGCTTATTTACGGTTAATGGTTCGCTGCTTTTATTCAATCTGTTTAGCCTCGATCATTTTAGCATCACCTGTTTATTACTGAGTGCCATTGTTTATGTAATTATTACTTTTGCAGCGGCTAAAAAAGATTCGCAATCATTGTTATCGAGTGTAGCTTTTGGATTGGCTGCTTTTACGTTGGCTGTCGTTATTATGGATGTATTTAATAGTTCCATCATCAGTGTATTGTTATTGTTTCAAGGGGTCTTATCACTTTATGTGGCATATGTACTCAAAAATCAATATAAGGCGGCAATTGGTCTGACCATTTATAGTTTAGGAGCACTTCTGACTATGACCACTCCTATCTATTATGTATTTACCATCGAGGCGCTTTCACAGGTCATTCTGATTGTAACGATGTTTGCGATCATTTATAAAGGAAAAGCGATCATTTATGCAGTTACACCAAATGGCTATCGAGTTTCTGTGTATGTTTTTCTCGTGGTGTTGTTTTTTTCTCTTACTAAATTGGCCGGAGCTTTATCAGATTATGGAGACATTAATAGTTTAGTTATTTCATTTGTTTGGATGATTTATGCATCATGCTTGATTTGGTACGGACGAAACAAGGTTATTCAACAAATTTTCACTCGATATGAACTCACATATATCGGTCTGTTTGTTCTGTGCATTACTGTTGGAAAATTATTTTTATTTGATTTACAGTTGGTTAGTTTAACGGTTAGAGCGTTTCTGTTTCTTATTATTGGTGGCATTGGAGTAGGGATTTCGAGAATGTTTTTTATGAAAAATAAATAGATGGTGAAGCAAGACGTTTATCAAAGTTTACAATTATATACTTTCTTATTTTGCGAGAGAAACAGCTTGGAATTGTCACTTTAGTCGAGGACAAACAAGCGTTAGGAGCGCCCGAAAAGTCATTCGAAGACTTTTCAGGCGCTCCTTATTTCATTTACGTAAGATAGTTATACTTTAAATTGTTTGATTTGGCTTAATAAATCCTCCGACACTTTTGCCAGTGAGGAAGCGGAGGCTATGATTTCTTCCATTGAAGCTAATTGTCTTACTTCATTGGCGACTACAGCAAAGCCTTTCCCATGTTCGCCAGCACGAGCTGCTTCAATGGCTGCATTTAGAGCCAGCAAATTTGTTTGATTGGAGATACTTGAAATGACTTCGATAATTTTTCCTATTTCTTTTGAATGGTTTTCTAATTGTTGAATAACAGATGTTGTGTGTTCGACGGATGAATGAATTTTATCCATTTGATCAACCACTTTTTGAATGGACGTATTGCCTAATGTTGTTTCATGAGTCGTTTCTTCTGTTTTCTCAGCAACTGTTGAAGTGGCATCGACCATTTTCTGCATGCCCACTACCATTTGTTGCAGTGCTTTTGCACTTTCTGTCGCACTCATCCCTTGTGTTTCCGAACTACTTGCAATGTCTTGAACAGAGGACGTAATTTGTATTGTCGCTTGTGATGTTTGTTCAGCACTTGCCATCAATCATTTTCTTTGAAACGGAACAATAGTTGAATATTATCAATATTTTGTAGTCATTTTCATCAGACTTTTACATACAAATTAAGAAAAGATAATAATCCAATCTATCAGGAGGGGTACAAATGGAAAATGTCAAAAAGGCTGTACAAGGACTAAAAGAATTTCAAGCTTATTGGATTAATGCAACTGATGAAGAAAGACGTATAATTTCTTCTAGCATTAAAGATGAAAGTTCGGAGTGCATTATGATCATCGGACTTTTAAATAATTTAACACAACGTCCTGAAGAATTTAAAAAAGAGAATAAGGAAAAGGAAGATGAGTATTTTCCGTATGAGTAAAAGTGGAATCATACTTTTATCTTTGGGGAATCACGATCAAAAGGAGTTAATGAAT
>JBJEFO010000229.1:0-12943 GCA_051874135.1 Lysinibacillus sp. | reverse complement strand
AGGCGATTAGCCTGTTTTAGCTCCTGTGGAGGCTGTGGCAAAGCGCGAAGGCTACCAACTTAACCATGGAAATAATTGTTTTTAAATGTGCTCATTGCAAGTTATAAAATGGTTTATCCATTCGATATAAGTTTGCATATCTTTCATAGGATTGTAGCAATTGCTGATGCGTTCCTTTCATTTGAACTTGTCCATTTTCCAAAAATACGATTTGATCCATCTTTTCAACGCCAACAAGATGATGGGTAATCCAAATTAATGTTTTACCTTGGAGACTTGCAAATATTGTATTTAATAGATCGCGCTCTGTTACGGCATCAAGTCCAACTGTAGGCTCATCCAAGATGACAATTGGTGATTGCTGAAGAAGTATTCTAGCTAATGCAATACGCTGCCGCTCTCCACCAGAAAATCGTCCGCCTAATTCACGCATTCTTGTATGATATCCATCAGGTAGTGAGCTAATCGTATCATGCATTTTTACTTGTTTTGCAACCTCAATTACTTCTTCATCAGAAGCATTTGGATTTCCTAATCGAATATTATTCATAACCGACGTATCAAATAAATGTGGTTTTTGTTGAAGAACAGCAATGAACTTATTAATATCATCGTGTAATTGTCCTACTGGTATATTGTTTATCGAAATACTACCATTTGTTGGACTAATTGCACCTAACAGTAACTTAGCAATTGTGCTTTTGCCTGCACCACTTTTCCCAAGAATCGCAATTTGTTCTCCTTGAGAAATCTTTAAAGAAAAATCATGAAGAACAAGTTGATCCATTTCCTGTCCATAAGAAAAGTCAACATTTTCCACACAGATTGTTAACGATGGTTGTTTTAATAACTTCTCTACTTCATGAGCGTTATATGCATTCATCTCTACATTCGTTTGATCAATATTATTCATACGAATCAATGAGTTTTCATAACTCGGCAATTGACTAACTGCTTCGGAAATTGGCGCAAAAGCTTCAATCACCGGGAATACAACTAATACAAACGCAGCAATCCAAACATGAGTAAACACACCTGTATCAACACTATTACTTGCAAACCAAATCATTGCAATAATGATGATAGTAACCATTACTTGAAATAAAAAATTACGTCTACGACTAAACTGCTCCATTTCTGATTCTAATTGATCTTGCATCATTTCTTGTTTTTCGTAGCTTTTTAAAAAATCGGCTTGACGTCCACTAATTTTCCAATCACTAATCCCCATCACCGCATCACCTAAGCTCTTGTATAGTTCATTGCGAGCTTGTTTAATGCGAGCTTGTTTTTGTCTCATTACTAACAAAGATACTAAAGGAAACAGCACAACAAGGATAAATAAAAACAGTGCCATTAATAATGCAAATGGAATGGAGAAGAACCCTAATGCAATAACAACAATCATATAGACAATAAGCGCAATGACACTTGGAAAAATGGTTTTTAAATAAAGATTTTGTATTTGTTCTAAGTCATCTGCCAAGACGCCTAATAGGTCTCCAGTTGAAAAACGCGAACGGAAAGTTAAAGCTTGAGCTTCTAACTTTTGATACAAACGGACTCTCATAGCTGATAAAAATTTTAAGACTACATTATGGCTTGTTAGCCTTTCTAAATAACGAAAAACAGGTCTAGCAATACCAAATGCACGAACGAGCACAATAGGCACATAAATCATCAAAATGTTTTCGGGTACTGTAGCAGATTTAGAAATTAAATATCCTGAAGTAAACATTAAAGCACTCGCGCTAAAAAACGTTAATGTACCAAGAAGTAAAACTAAGAAAAGTAATTTTTTATTTTGCTGTAAGTACGGCTTAATCCATGAATCGTTAACAACAGCCTTTATCAATTGAAAGCTCTTAGCCATATTGTTCCTCCGTTCCATGCATTTGCGCTTGTATTAATTGTGTATAGGTACCTTTTGCTTTTAGTAACTGTTCATGTGTTCCTGTCTCTACAATTTCACCATGATCCATGACAATGATATAGTCCATTTCTAACATCCAATGCAAGCGGTGGGTTGCAAAAAATACAAGGTGCCCGTCTAATAAAGGAAGAATATTTTGTTTTAACTCCCATTCTGTTTCAATATCTAAATGTGCTGTTGGTTCGTCAAATAATAAAATTTTTCGAGACTTATCAAGAAATGCGCGAGCAAAGGCTATACGTTGTTCTTGCCCACCACTTAATACACGTCCACTTTCACCAATACGTTCATCTAACCCATTAGGTAGTGATTCGATAACTTTAGAAAGTCCCGCATGGCTACATGCTTCTTGTATTTCTTCATTTGTAGCAGTAGGTGTATAGAAGCTTACATTATGAGCTATCGTGTCATTGAAAATATACGGATGCTGAGGAATGTAGAGCACTTGTTGTTGCCACTCTTTTGTATTGAAACTTTCGATTGTTTCATTATTAATTTGAATGGAGGCCGATGTAGGATGTGCAAATCCACCTAATACATTGATTAATGTTGATTTCCCTGCCCCACTTGCACCAATAATCCCAATTTTTCCGAAACCTTTCCACGAAAAAGAAATATCTTTCAATGCAGATTGATTGGATTCATTATATTGCAACGATAAATTTGTTACATTCAATGTAGAATTTTCATTCCATTGCGGAATGTCTATTGACTCATTTCGTTGTTGCTCGGGTAAATCAATAATATGAGTAATCGCCTTCAGTGCGTTTTTTCCGTCTAATGTTGCATGATAATCAGTACCGAAATCACGGATAGGCAAGAAATATTCCGGTGCTAAAATTAATACAGTTAGTGCCGGTAAAAGCAACATTTGTGCATTAATTAATCCTAAACCTAGGAACAGTGCAACGATTGCTACGGATAAACTTGAAAAGAAATCGAGTGCAAATGTTGATAGAAAAGCAAATCTCAATGTACCCATAGTTGATTTTCGATATCTTTCACTTACATTACGTATATTTCGATCGTAGCGCTTACTCAATCCCAAAAGTCGTAACGTTTCTAAACCGCGCAGCGAATCAACAAAATGGTTAGAAAGCGTGCGATATGATTCATACTGTCTATCTGCTTTATTTTGCGCTGCAATACCTAAAATAACCATAAAAAAGATTAACGTCGGTAAGACAACGATTAAAATAATGCCCGATTTTACATCTAATACAAATGTATAAGCAAGAATCATCATAGGAATTACAGCCATATTCATCACTTTCGGAATAAAAAGCTTCAAATACGTTTCAATTTGCGTAATTCCTTCGAGTGCCATCGTTATTAAGTTACCTGTACCTTCAATTTCTGTGACATTGGGGCCTAATGTAAATAACTTCTTCGTAAATTGCTCACGAATAGTAGATCCTGCTTGTTGGGCAAATTGGGACATTTTTTTATCACGAAACATAGTCAATAGCTGTTTACATAAATAAAAAAGCGTAAATAAGAAGATTGGGAGAAGCTGTAATGACAGCTTCTCCCCATTAAATAGATTTGTGATAGCAATAGCCAAATACTTTGCTTGAAATAGTATAGTTAAACCTTGCAAAAAAGATATACAGAACAAAAATACAATCGTTGCTCGAAATCCTTTTAGCTTAAATAATGATTTGTCCATCATTCATAATTCACCGTGTCCTTATGACTAATACGTTTACGGAAAATGTAGTAGCTCCAAATTTGATATCCTAAAACGAATGGTAATAATGTTAATGAAATTTTTGTCATTAATGATAGTGTATATTGACCGCTTGCAGCATTTGTAATTGTTAAGTTAAATGCAGGATCCATAGAACTAATCATTACTCGTGGGAATAACCCTACGAATAACATAGCTACTGTTAAAACAATTGTTAACCCAGACATTGTAAATGCCCAACCTTCTTTACCTTTATTCGCAAAGATAAAGCCAAGTAATGCTGCTAAAACGATACATACTAAAAATACTGGTGTTGCAACTGGACGAACTGTGAAAAGGTCTGTATTAAAGTATGTTAATACCGCAAATACAACAAGTCCTGCAAATAGAACAAAGTATACTTTCTTTAGTAACGCTAGCGCACGTGTATGAACTGGACCAGTTGTTCGTAATCCGATAAATGTTAAACCGTGAACGAGTGTTAATAAAACAACTGCTAGTCCACCTACTACAGAATAGACATTCACATAGTCAGTAAACGTTGCCCACATCGTCATATTTCCATCAATCGGCATTCCGCGTACAATGCTTGTAAATAATACACCCAGTAAGAACGGAGCAAGAACACTACCGCCAAAAATAAACCAATGCCAAACGTTTTTCCATTTCTCATTGATCGGATGGTGGCTATATTCAATACCTACACCACGTGCAATGAGAGCTAATAAGAAGAACACAAATGGAATATAGTAACCGCTAAACATTGTTGCATACCAATGTGGGAATGCTGCAAATATTGCACCACCAGCAGTTAATAGCCACACTTCATTTGCATCCCAGAAAGGACCAATTGTATTAATTAATTGGTCTCTTTCTTTTGCGTCACGGGCAATTAAACGTGTAGACATCCCTACACCGAAGTCAAAACCTTCTAAGAAGAAGAAACCTATAAACAATACGGTAACAAGTATGAACCAAACTTCATTTAATGTCATTTCCCGAACGCCTCCTTGCTTAATAAGTCAACATCTTCTTCTACCTTCACTTGTTCATATGGACCTTTTTTAGTATGACGAATAACCATATATACCATGATTCCGCCTAAAATTAAATATGATCCACAGAAAACAATATTAGAAAATAGTAGGTCACCTGCTGATACATTCGGTGAGACAGATTGTGCAGTAGTGTATAGACCAAATACTGTCCAAGGTTGACGACCGATTTCTGTCATAATCCAACCAGCAGTATTAGCAATGAATGGCATTGGGATCATCCATACTAATGCCTTTAAGAACCAAGGCTTGCTACTTAATGTTTTCTTTTTATTAAAGAATAATGTAAGCATTGCAAAGACAACCATTACAAATCCAAGTACAACCATGATACGGAAGCTCCAGAATGTAGTTTTTACAGGTGGGATATAGTTTACTCCCTCACCATATAACTTTTCATAAGTCGCTTGAAGTGTTTTCATTCCTTCAACTGAACCTTCGAGCTCATTATATGCTAACAAGCTAAGCGCAAATGGAATCTCAATGGACCAGTTATTCTTCATTTCTTCTGTATCCATATCTGCAATTACTGCCCAAGATGCTGGATCTCCACTGTCTTCCCAAAGAGCTTCACTTGCAGCCATTTTCATTGGTTGAGTACCCATTAAATATTGTGCTTGTGAGTGTCCACTAAACGCAACACCAATACCACTGATAAGTGAGACTATCATTGCAATGTTAATGGATTTGTAGAAAAATTCAACATTCTCTTTTTTATATATTTTATAAGCACTAATACCACCAATAAGTAAGCCAGCGGTTGCTAAGGCACCCATTATAACGTGTGGGAATTCAACTAATAATTGTCCATTTGTTACAAGTGCCATGAAATCATTTAATACTGGTTTACCATCAACGATTTCGATACCAACAGGATGTTGCATAAATGAGTTTGCCGCCAAAATCCACAATGCCGATAATAGCGTACCAATTGATACCATCCATGCAGAAAATGCCATAACCCATTTTGGTAGTTTATCTCTACCGAAAACCCAAATACCGATAAATGTAGATTCCATAAAGAATGCTAATAATGCTTCAATTGCGAGCGGTGCACCAAATACATCCCCTACAAATCGTGAGTATTCAGACCAGTTCATACCAAACTGGAATTCTTGTAATATACCTGTTACTACGCCAATAGCGAATGAAAACAAAAATATTTTTCCCCAAAACTTCGCCATGTCCAAATAAATTTGTTTCTTCTTAACAACATAAAGCGTTTCCATAATTGCAACCATAAAAATTGTTCCAATAGATAACGGCACAAATAAAAAGTGGAAAATTGTCGTAGCTGCATACTGAAATCGTGCTAAATCAAGTATATCCATGTTGCTTCTCCTCCTTTTTACCTACAAATTCTATTGCTAAAAATTTATTATTTTTTATAATAATACTCGTAATTATCATTTTCAATACTACCTATTAGTATTTTAGAAGATAGACAAATTTCTATAACAACAATAAAAACTTTTGGAAAGGTCATTGATTTTATTATTTATATATATCTATAATTATTATTTTAATATAATCATTATTGAACTTAAGTGAATAGAACTCGATATGAGCAAAAATAAAGTGAAACTTCAATTAGTGGGGGTTTTCCTCATCGGCTATAGACTTGACTATAGAAACAATTGTTTCGAAATTTATTCATTATAAGTAATTTAATACATCTACTGTACGTAGGTACTGGAATAATAAAAAGGGAGTGCCTTAGAAAGACACTCCCGCTTACGTTTAAACGCCGCGCATTTTAAATTTATACTCTAGCATTCAATTTCAACTACATATCATTAACGTTTGAATTCATTAGTAGTTAATGTCAAGCACTTCGATAAAACAAATTTCATCTATACTAATATCTTCTTCGCCCATTTTATTTAAAATTCGAATATTTCCTTCGTCTACCTTTACTAACGTACCACAAAAGCATTGTTCGTCTGTTTTTCCTTTTACATCTTTACCGAGAAATTGTTTTAATTGTACGTAGAGTGGAATCCCGAAAAACAAATTGACAAGGTCCTTATTTTTCGATACAAATTCCCCGAAGTTAAACGTCAATTCTCGTCTTGTCGCTTGATTTGCACAAATAAATTCAGGTTCATGCTCATCTGGCGCACATTTGTCTCTTGCTATAGAAATTAGGTTACTATACAGAATAAATACAGCAGACCCAACTTGATTTATTCGAATAAAATCTCGACCGGCTGTAGCGAGCCTCCCCTTTTTTTTCAAAACATTAATACATTTTCTTTTATCCATATCATTTATTGTGTCAAATTCATCTACATCTAAAGCAATTTCCGCTTCATCTTCTTCTAGTTGTTCGATTCCACAAATAATCTCAGCCTTCACACTTGCACCTCTTAAGCTTAAAAAATGCAATTGTAATTGCCTTGTGTTATTAGGATCACTTCTTGAACCTAATGAGCGAAGTAAATCATTTATTGCCTCGATACACTCCTTTAATTCATCTAATTCTTCAGGTGTGAGTGGACTATTTGATGAAGCAAATCGACGCGTTTTGATTTGTTTTCTGCAATCAAACGGTGATCCAAATAAATTCATCGGATTAACGGGCGGCTGCATTTCACAACTACATGGAGCGTTGAAACAATTCATACAACTATTCATCTGGCTCACCTTTATTCTTTTTACTTACTGGACTATTAATAGGTGCTGAAATACTTCCTTTTTTAATTTTTTTCACTTTGTAATCGTTTTTCTCACTGAATGCTTTTAACGGTGCCAACATACCTCTTCTCGTTTTTAACACTCGAATAATCCCCCATAAACCTAATTCGACATCCCAGCGAATATTTCCTGAGCGATACATATAGTCACCTGGTTTATTGAAAAATCCACCTGCCCCATATAATAATGGGAGGTCATCATTAGATCCAACTGTATTTTGACCTTTTGATGCTGCTGCAGAAGAATTCATATCTCCTTCCATTCTTAAAAATTTATGACCATGGATTACAAATGTATGTGCTCTCGCACGATCTGCTGGAAATACGAAGCGAATTGTAATAGGGTCCCCAGGGTATGCTAAAAATAATGGTGTACTTGGATCTCCGAATACTTTTGAACTAAATACTTTATGAATATCTTGGAAGTTTTTAACTCGATTACTAAACCGTTCATTTCGGTAATTGAAGCCTCTGGAACCTTGGTCTTCAAAATCAGGCTCTTCTGGTTCTTCTTCTAGCATTCCGAAAATTAAAGGCTCTGGATCAATAATGAGTCGATTGTCTTTGTCGAGTAGTCTCACGCCATCATGCATAAGCAGTGCAAACTCTCTAAATTCAGGTAACAGTGGATTCGAAATGATAACCTGACTTCCAGTTTCAACTTCTTTTCTATTTTTAGAGCCTAAATATTTTGATCCCCTTGGCTCTGCTATTAGCATACCAAAAGCCCCGTGATGTCGATGGTTTCGAATATCTGCCATATCCCATAAATTCACAGACCCGAAATCTTGATCGATATACCATCGATACGTAATACTTTCTCCTGGTCCAATTGTTTGATCACAGTTAAAACCAACTGTAGCGCCATCTGAATCTCTCACATCATACTGAACAAGTTGTGCATGTAAGGAAATTCGATCGGATGGTGGGAAGAATGATTCGACAGCCACCTCTGGATAACCATGCCTTCCATCATGGTGATCAACGCAGGATAATTGATTCGTCAACGTCACTTCGACAAATTCCCCAACATTTGCTCTAAGGATGAGTGGTTCTGGATTCAGTTTTCCACATAAAATATCGTCCACGTCTTTCTTTAATGCGAATACAATGCCGACTGGGTCATGATCACCATACTTGTTGTAGTCGATTCTTGTATTCAGTGCAACAACATCATATTTACGTACATTTGCACACTTAGGATATTTAATATCACATAGTTTGGCCATTTGTGGTTTTTTACCTGTTTTTTTAGGTAGAGGCTCTTTCCTCATTGGTGGTGCCTTTCGATCAGGTAAAGGAATTAAATGTGGCACTCTTTTTTCGAATGAGCGGAAGATTCCCCAATTTCCAACCCATATGTCATCAATTGATCCATAATGGTATAGCATATCAAAATCGCCATCACCTTCTATATTAAATTCTAACGTAAAGGATTCAGCAATGGCGAGATGCTGTTGCTGATCAAGTTTAGAATCTAAATTAGGTCGTTCTACATTCCAACGTTGACGATGAAGGTTAAAGCTATGAGACTCTTCTTGCGCTCCTTGCAATAGTCTTACACGAACTGGATCTCCGTTATAGGTTAATAATAATGGTGTAACAGGATCTCCGTGTACCCATGAACTAAACACATAGGCTGGGTCACAATCTGGCTCTTTCAGTCGGTATTGTATTGGTTCGCTTTTATAGTTAATACCCATCACACCTGGATCATCTGGTGAACCTGGGAATGGTGGTGCATTTAATGGACAACCATCCTTATCAAATAATAGAGCGAAATCATGAACAAATAATGTAATCTCACGAAAATCCGGGATTAATGGATTGACAATCGTTGCTTGTGTTCCTGTATTAATTTCATAACCTGTACAAGAGTCTAAAAATTTTGATCCTCTTGCTTGAATATTGATCGATCCAAAAACACCGTGCTGTTGATGTGAATTTGCAAATAGGTGATCATGCCAAAACGTAGATTTTAGTTCTACATCCGCAAACCATTGATAGCGAATTGTTTCACCAGGAAGAATGCCAGAGTCATAATTCCAACCAACATTCGCACCGTCTGAGACAAGCACATCAAACTTAACGAAGTGAACGTGCATCCCCGCTTCATACGTTCGTTCGACTAATTGAAAGGCATTTCCACCAATCGTTTCAGGTAACATATTTGTAAATTCAAAACGAACGGCTTCTCCAGCATTTGCTCGGATTACGATTGGCTCAGGTTCTTTTCTTCCCGATAATACATCGTCTAAATCTTCTTTTAAAACATACAACCTGCCTTCTGGATCATTCCATCCTTGTTTGTTATACACAAGTTTCTTTTGTATTAAACAAACATGATAGTTTCTAATTGGTGTATCTGGTTTTGCTGGGTTTGTAAATACAGCACCAGGTACTGCATTTTTTGCGAAGGCATTTTTCTCAATTTCCGTTGGCTCTCTTCCCCCAATTATACCTAAAGGTGGACGAGGTGCTTTAAATCCAGGTATGCCAGGTATAAAGTTTGGAAACCCGGGTTTTTCAGGTGTTGGACATGGTGGTAATGGCCGACCTGGTAAAGGTTGAAGTGCTTTTATTTGTACGCCATTTGGATAACACATACTCCCGTCTTGTAACGTATCAAAATTTCGTTGAAGTGCCCACATACCTTCACCAAAGTGTGGGTATAAGTGACAGTGGATAATTGAATCACCCATTGCACCTTGTAAGCTACCAGCACCATATAATGGTGAAACCGTATATTGGTGTTGAGGAGATATTGCTTGAACATCAATGAGTTCAGAATCTTGATTTTCATTTTCAGACAGCCATTGATGAACGTGATAATGGAAAGAATGAGTTTCTTGAGTTCCCCCGTGAACAAGTCGAAGTTTAATAGGATCACCTATATAAGCTCTATATATTGGTGTATCGGGATCTCCAAATACCCATGAATCGTGATGCACTTCCTCGCCTTCACAGTCTGGGCATACTACCCCTTCTTGAATTAAACGCATTCTATTTCTCATTGGTTCAGAACGATAATTAATAAGATGTGAAGCTTCTGGCTGCAATGTATGTGGGCTTATCGGTGCCTCTCCAGTCAAATCATCAACTTCCATTTCGTCGTGGAAGAAGAACCCGAACTCCCTAAATGACGGTAATATAGGATTGTGAATGTCAGCAATATTTCCACTATTAATTCGTTTTCCTGTCACCGGATCTGTCCACCATGACCCCTTTGGTTGAACAAACAGCGCACCAAATAATCCTTGAACATTACTACCTTGCTCACTTGATAACGGATTTCCTAAATCAGAAAAGAAGTGAATCCCTTCTTCATGAACTTTCCATTTGTAAAGAATTTCCCCCCCTGGCTCTACAGTTGTATCTTTGTTCAAGCCAACAAATGCGCCATCCGATGTCATTACGTCATATTCAGCATTTTGAATATGAATTCCTGTATTGAATGGAAGTTGATTTTCAAAGAGAACTTCAATTTCATCTCCTACATTTGCACGAATTACTAGCGGTTCTACTTCATCAACAGTTGAAAAGGGGTTGTTTTCTACTTTCTTTCTTATAATACTTTCATTTTCCTTTAAGACATACATCATGCCATTTGGATTGTGATCGCCAAATCGATTGACGACTATTCGTATGGAAATGGCAACAATATGGTAGCATCTAAGCATACTTATCATCTCTAATATCAGGAATTTTTGGTTCTCCGGGCTTTTCAATGTAAAACACTTGGATATCATCAATATGAACACGGAAAACTTCATCATCTAGTTCTGCGATATTGGTAACTTCTGCTCTAATAACTAAATAATCACTAATAACCTCTTGTATAGTGCCAATGATGAGAAATGGGAATGAAGGGATTAATATTAAAGCACGTCGACCAACATTTTGTTTAAATTCAATCGTTACAAAATATTCTCGAATCGCATTGATATCCGTAATTTCCCATTGTTCGAGGTTTATATTATCATCGAACATGTCGATTCTTCCTTTCTATTTTAATTTTTAAATAAGTGGAATTTTTCGGTCTAAATCAAATGGAGTAAATACAGAAATATGCTCTATAGGGAAACTTAATGGTGTTGGAAACTTAAAGAACGGTGCATTTTGCATTTTAATAATGGCCGGATCTAGTGTAATAAATCCGTTATTTACTGCCACTACACAGCCAGTAAAAATCGGTCTAAATGTTTGACCTAAAATGCTTAACTGTTTAGTGTCAGTAACTAACAACACCGTTTTACCAAACATTTCATAAAAAAGTAGATTTCCTTCTAAAATGGGCTCTTGCATTTTGTCACCTCCTGATTATTTTTAACTACTCACTCTATTTTATAGAAATGAAAAATTTTGATATAAACGAACGCACAGAATTATATAAAAAATATATAAAAGACATTGCCTCATTTTTTGTTTAATGAGGTAATGTCTTTTCTTCTACGATATTCCGTTTCTTTTTCTTTCTTACTACAATGCAAAATGTATTCTTTCATATTTATTTTTTTGTAAACCATTTTGAAAATAGCTTTTCGAAAAATGAAGTAAATCTAAATTGCTGAATATAGTTGATTTTATTAATTAGTATAGAACGATTTTCTCTTAAAAAAACTTTTCCTGAATGAATATCACTTATCTTTCCGACAATCACTTGATCTGAAAAAATTTTAAGTTTTGTACCTTTCCAGCTCTTTAAGTTGGTCTCAAGCAATTCCTCAAAAAACTGTTGCTTTAACGCCTCTTTTCCCGCGACCGTAACACCAAAATTAGTTAATAGTTTGCGTCTAAGCTCTTCATCAATTACCGTATGTTGGTGTGTACCTGGAACATCTGGTATTCCAAATGGCGATTTAGTTGAATGAATTACCGTATAAGGAATCCAAAATCGTTTAAAAAGCGTTCTTAATATGACAAAATTTTTCCCAACTACACTAACTTTTCCAACCGTATGAATGACCTCTTCACCGTTTCTTGAGTAAACTTCCACTAATTGATTTTTCTTTGATTTAAAAAATTTGATTAAAATCATTTGTTGTCTATAATTTGGCCGCAATGTACTTAAATTTTGTAAATTCGTATTGTGAATATATTCTTGTAACATTTTCAATTCATGTAGCGGTAAAGAACTCGCAGGTGATGTATACCGATCGTCTTTTTTAAGCTCCGGATAATTCTTATCGTACGATTCATTCATTCCCCCATATATCCCTCCTCATTAAAATTGGAACCCTTAATCTCCATTGCAACATACAATGGAAAAAGGAGATGTTTAATATGAATCTATTATTACTAACTATTTTAGTAAGTTACCTTTTAGTTTGTGCTGCTACTTTTTCATTTTTATTTAAGTTGAAAAACTTAATTAGCTATCATCTTGGCATGAATATCGCTATGACTACTAGCGGTGTAATGGGCATTGCAGTAGGAACCGTTCTTGGTTTTGCATTTCCTGCCCACTATACACTGATTACAATCTCAACAACGGTATTAGCGATATTAATTGGTGCTATTTTTGGTGCATTAGTGGATTATCAAACTTTGCTTTCTGGTGTTTCAAGTG
>JBJEFO010000228.1:0-2974 GCA_051874135.1 Lysinibacillus sp. | reverse complement strand
AACAAAAAGATACGGAGTTGAACATATGTTAAAAGATCAAGTTTTTGCGCAGTTAAAGGTCGCTATGAAAGAAAAGGATGTATTATCAAAAGGTGTATTACAGTTAGTAAAAGCAGCGCTTGATGCTGCAGAAAAAGAAAAAGGTGCTGCCCTAACAGAAGCCGAAGAAATCGCGGTTATTAATCGCGAGGTAAAACAAACGAACCAAGCGTTAGAAGGTGCTCAGTCTGCTGGACGTGCTGACCTAATCGAAAAAGAACAAGCAAAATTAACACTACTAAAAGGTTTCCTACCAAAACAACTTTCGGAAGAAGAAATTGCAGAAGCGTTAAAAGCGGCAGGTGTAACAGCTGGCATGAACATGGGCGAAGCTATGAAAATTGCTAAGCCATTATTAACAGGCAAAGCAGACGGTGCAGTCATTTCAAAAGTTGTAAAATCACTTATTTCATAACACATCGAGACGTCGTACTTTTCGACGTCTTTTTATAACTGGATATATTATGTAAATAAACAAATCCAATTACCCGGTAACTTATAGGGAATTTGTATTTAATTTAAAAATTATTATGTTAAGATAAATTCATCAGTTATATTACTCGGGGGGATTATTTTGCAATCTTACTATGATTCACAGCTAGAAGTAGCAAGAGAACTATTCCATAAAACACAGTATGATATGGTTCTTTCTATTCTTAATCATGAATTGCCTAAAATTGAGGAAGAAGGAAATTATAAAGCACTTTGTGAGTATTTAAACTTGAAAATTGCATGTTTAATGAACAAAGGCGATATTAATTCTGTAGAACCTTTACTAGAAAAATTTAAATATGCTCTAACAGTAAGCGGTAATAAAGAATTACAAGTAAATCATACATACCATTCAGCTAATTTATTTTATTTTAGTGGCGATTTCGAACGTTCAATTGAATATAATTTAAAAGCACTGGAAATGCTCGGTAATCAGCACAGTCATCCATTGTATGTAGGAATTTGTATTAACTTAATTTCTCGATATCTCGAAAAAAAGGACTTTGAGAAGGCTGATTATTATAGTAAGAAGATTTACCCGTTAATGAGTTCAATCAAACATGAAAGTCCCCTTACCTATTTTTATTATATGAATACGTGTGCCTACTATTTATTTGAACAAGAAAGATATGATGAAGCTTACGAAGTACTTAATGATGTCTTAATGCACCCCCTTTTAAAAGACAATACGAAACAATACGCAATGACAATTATTAATATCGGTGCTTATTACACTCGTACAAAGCAATTTGAAAAAGCAAATGATTCCTTTAAACAAGGATGGGCAATCATAGAAAAAACTTCCGACTTAACTTTAAAGACTCATTTTTTAACTCCCGTTATTGAACGCTATGAAGAAATGAGCGATTATAAAAATGCCTACGAATTTTCTCGAATCAAAAATGATTTACTAGAATCGGAAGAATCTCGTCGACAACTTGAACGTCTTCACGAATTTGCGTTACGTTCTAGTACAGATTCTCTTAATGTGTTAGCTTATACAGATAAATTGACTAGGCTATATAATCGCCATTATTTCGAAGAAGAAGCTGAAAAATGGTTACAAGAAGCAATCGATGACAAAACCCCTTTATGCTGTGCTTTATTTGATATTGATAATTTTAAAGAAATAAATAATCAATATGGTCATGTTATGGGGGATCAAATACTACGGCAAACTGGCGAAGTATTAAAGAAATTCGATTGTGAAAATGAATTATTTATTTCCCGCTATGGCGGAGACGAGTTCACTATCTTTAGTAAAAATGTTGAATTATTCAAACAAACGATTGAACATCTATTTCACGCTTTACATGCTGTCGAAATTCCTTATGAAGATACATATATCTCATTTACAATTAGCTTAGGCGCGGTAGTAATTGAAGATTTATCCGATTATACGGTTTCGATGATTGTTCAAAAGGCAGATGAACAATTGTATGAAGTAAAACGTTCCGGTAAAAACAACGTAAAATTTGCTTACTGAAAAAGACCGTAGCTTGACTGTTATTACAATCGAGCTACGGTCCTTTTCTGTCCGCTCTTCTTATGAATTATGTACGCTTATTACCGCTTCACGATAAGCAGATGGTGAATAGCCTGTACGCTTTTTAAAAATGCGACTGAAATATAAATTATCTTCAAAGCCGACTAGTTCCGCCACTTTTGTAATCGAATAGTCCTCCCGACGTAGCAATTCCTTTGAGCGACGAATACGATATTCCGTTAAATAATTGAGTGGACTCATTCCTGTATAACGTTTAAATATGTAGGCTAAATGACGACGTTCAATTTTAAAGCGATTTGCAATATCTGTTACAGATAAATGTTCTTGATAATGTTCATGAATAAAATGTAAAATCTCTTCTATGCTATGATCATTTTCCTTTTCATCATGCTGACGAACACCGTCAATGATTGTATCTAATAGCGTAAAAAATAATAGTTGGCATTTTAGCGCAGCTGTTGTGACTGGCTGTTCATTATATTTTTTTAATTCTACTATGTTAGCCTTTATTCTCTCTTTATTTTCTATTTGCAACTTAAAATGTTCGTTCGAAGGTACGCCATCTTCTCTAAGTATTCGGTAGTACACAAAAGCAACTTGTACTGGCTTTCTTTCAACGGATTTTTTTATAAGCTTAGCTCCTATTGGTACATGCAATAGCATTCCTGGTTCAAGTATGTACGCTGTGCCATCTACGGTCATTGTCATTTTTCCACTTAGTACCGCAACAAAACCTGCTGATTCACAAATAGTTGTATGCTCTTCTTGAACTTTATCTATATAAATATGTTGAAATGCCATGAACGAATTAACGAAATACGTTGCAAGCTCGTTGTAACTCATATAGGCTCTCCTCTTCTTATTGCATAACTCTAAAAACGATAATGATTATCAGTATCGTAACAAATTTTCACCTATTTGTGAATGGGAATTTAT
>JBJEFO010000227.1:0-2985 GCA_051874135.1 Lysinibacillus sp. | reverse complement strand
TTAATTTTAGCTTTGGTAAAAAGTTTATATACTTTCTATAAGTTCCTATAGGCGTGTGTATGGTAAAATAGAAGGCAGTGATATTTTTAACTCGTGCGACGTAAGGAGGATTTTAGTATGCTTTATGTAAAGGCACCCGCTAAAATTAATTTAACATTAGATGTTTTATATAAAAGGCCTGATAATTATCATGAGGTTGAAATGATTATGACGACGGTTGATTTAGCTGATCGTATTGGTTTAGAGCCTCGTGCTGATGGTCAAATAAAAATTATTTCGACAGATCGCTTTGTTCCAAATGATGAACGGAACTTTGCGTACCAAGCAGCCAAGCTTTTAAAAGATACATACGGTATTACAGAAGGTGTATCGATTAAGATTGATAAAGAAATTCCAATCGCGGCTGGACTAGCAGGGGGTAGCAGTGACGCAGCAGCTACTTTACGTGGTTTAAATGAAATGTGGAGTTTAAACTTGACGATGGATGAATTAGCTGAACATGGTGCAAAAATTGGTTCAGACGTTTCATTTTGTATTTATGGTGGTACGGCACTTGCAACAGGTCGTGGCGAGAAAATCGAAGAGTTACCAGCACCACCAACTTGTTGGGTTGTATTAGCAAAGCCGAAAATTGGTGTTTCTACTGCAGATGTTTATGGCGGATTAAAACTAGAAGGAATCGAACACCCTAATACGAAGCAAATGATTGAGGCAATTGAAAAGCAAGACTATGAGCTAGTATGTAAATCTTTAGGGAATGTTTTGGAAACTGTAACATTTAAGCTTCATCCGGAAGTTATTACAATTAAAGAGCAAATGCAGCGATTTGGTGCAGATGCTGTTCTAATGAGCGGAAGCGGTCCGACGGTATTTGGGCTTGTTGATTCAGAAACACGAGCGACAAGAATTTATAATGGTTTACGAGGCTTTTGTGAGGAAGTATATATTGTACGCATGTTGGGTGAACGAAATCCACTTGCTTAAATACGTATATTTATGGTAATTTACCTATTAAAAGTTCGTATTTAAAGTGTTTTAATTATGTTTAGAGGAGAGGATCATATGAAATGGAAGCGCAGTGAACGCTTGGTTGACATGACTTACTATTTACTTGAGCATCCACATCAGCTGATCCCGCTAACTTATTTTTCTGATCTATATCAATCTGCCAAATCGTCTATTAGTGAGGATTTAACGATTGTAAAAGAAACGTTTGAAGAAAAAGGAATCGGGTTGTTGGTGACAGTGCCTGGCGCAGCAGGTGGGGTGAAATATATACCGAAATGCTCCGATCAAGAAGAAAAAGATATTATTCATGAGCTTATTGTAGAGCTTGGCCAGTCAGATCGACTATTGCCAGGTGGCTATTTATTTATGACGGATTTATTAGGTAATCCGGATTTAATGAACCGCGTTGGCAAAGTATTTGCGAGTGCCTTTGCGGATAAACAAATTGACGTTATTATGACCGTTGCAACGAAGGGGATTTCAATTGCTCATGCGATTGCACGTCATTTAAACGTACCCGTTGTAGTTGTTCGTCGAGACAGCAAAGTGACGGAAGGTTCTACAGTAAGTATTAATTATGTATCAGGTTCTTCTCGTCGCATCCAAACGATGGTGTTATCAAAGCGTAGCATGAAGAGCGGTCAACGTGTATTGATTACAGATGACTTTATGAAAGTTGGCGGTACGATGAACGGTATGAAAAACTTACTTGAAGAGTTTGATTGTGAACTTGCAGGTATTGCTGTTTTAGTGGAGGCCGAACATGCAGATGAAACGTTAGTTGATGACTACTATTCTTTAGTAAAGCTTCAAGAAGTGAATGAGAAGGATCGTACAATTGCGTTAAGCGAAGGGAATTACTTTTCAAAGGAGCGAAATGTATGAAAACTGTATCAACAACAAATGCACCAGCAGCAATTGGTCCATACGCACAAGGAATTATCGTAAACAACATGTTTTACTCTTCAGGTCAAATTCCGCTAACGGCAGCAGGCGAGTTAGTAGAAGGGGATATTAAAGAGCAAACAAATCAAGTGTTCGAAAACTTAAAGGCTGTACTTGCAGCAGCAGGTACATCTTTAAATCAAGTTGTAAAAACAACTGTATTCATGAAAGATATGAACGACTTTGTAGAGATGAATGAAGTATATGCAAGCCATTTTGGTGAGCACAAGCCAGCTCGTTCAGCGGTTGAAGTTGCACGTCTACCAAAAGACGTAAAAGTTGAAATTGAAGTTATTGCACTAGTAAAATAGTTTATCAAAAGCATCACTCTGTAGGGTGTTGCTTTTTTTAGTGGATAGGAAAGTATAAGTTTTCAAGGAAATCTACAAAGATGCGAAATGTGTTTTTCTAAATGCAATTTTATACATAATCAAAAAAATACAAAGAGCTATTAATAAAACACATCTATATTCAATATGAATCAATTTTTATGAGTAGGTAAAAAATATCAAAAGTAGAAAAAATAATTTTTTTAATTAGAAAAAGAAGGAATTAATGTTTTTTTGAAGAAATTAACTTTCATGTAAAGATGACATCTTAGATGAGAGGAGTGAGAGAATGGAAGTAACAGATGTACGATTACGTCGTGTGCAAACTGATGGAAGAATGCGCGCGATCGCTTCCATCACACTAGACGATGAGTTTGTAGTGCATGATATTCGAGTGATTGATGGCAATTCAGGTTTATTTGTAGCAATGCCAAGCAAGCGTACGCCAGATGGGGAATTCCGCGATATTGCACACCCGATTAACTCGGGCACACGCAATAAAATCCAAGAAACTGTTTTAGCTGCTTACCACGCTTCAAGTGAAGAGGAAGTACTAGAACTAGAAGAAGCAAATATATAAAGATGTCCAATAACTACAGCTGTCCAAGATGAGTAATTTACTCATTTTGGACAGTTTTTTTAATGAAGAAATTGGTTCAACATCAAAATCAGTGCTTGCTAAAAAAGGATAAAGATGCTCTAG
>JBJEFO010000226.1:0-2993 GCA_051874135.1 Lysinibacillus sp. | reverse complement strand
CTAATCAATACGACAAATATTTAATGGACAGTTTTCGCAGGCAATTTCATCTTTTAAAAACTGTAAATTGTGAATCGTAATATAGCCTTTGTCAAATGAAATAATACGATGCTTTTTTAAGTCATTTAGCATACGATTAATCATTTCACGGCTCGTTGCACAGAGATTGGCGACTTCGGTATTTGTTAACGGAAACTTGATGAATACTTCATTGTCAGAGCGGAACTCACCATAAGTATTCGCCAACCGAATGAGCGTCGAAAATAACGCACCTTTTTTTCCATTTAACACTAAATCACGTAATCGACTTTGATGCTTCATATTTTCAATTTGCAACCATTTTAAATATTCCACTAATAGCAGTGGATTTTCGGACAGTAATAACTCAAGTGTATCTGTATGGAGTGCGAGTAAATGGGACGTTTCAAGTGCCTTGGCGGTTGTCGAGTGATAATTGACTTTGCAAAACATAGCGCTTTCTCCAATGATGCTATTTGCACCACCAATGCGAATCGTTAGTTCCTTCCCCTGCTCTGTTTCTTTACTTATTTGAATAGCTCCACTTTGGATAAAAAATATATTTTCAGCGCGCTCACCTTCACGAAAAATATGACTGCCTTTATCTACTTTAATAGTTAAACCATGGTCCTCAAATAAATTAAAAATCTTTTTAGGCATGCTGTGTAAAGCAACGATAACAATCACATCCTTTACATAAGATAAAAACTTGAGATCCCACTATATATATAATGATAGCATATATTAATTGGAAATTAGAGTAGATTTTTACTGGGGTAATTTTTTGATTTTTAAAGAAATTCATTTTATAATTAAATAGTCAAAGATGGTCAATTTTTTGGAGGGATAAATCATGCAATTTTCACAAACACAAGATAATCGACCACCATTAGAACAATTTGGTCGCAATTTAATTGAAGAAGTCAAAAACGGCAAGATGGACCCAGTCATTGGACGCGATGAAGAAATCCGTAATGTCATTCGGATTTTGACACGTAAAACAAAAAATAATCCAGTATTAATTGGTGAGCCAGGTGTAGGGAAAACGGCAATTGTAGAAGGTTTAGCGCAGCGTATCGTGAAGAAAGATGTTCCTGAAGGGCTGAAAGATTGTTTACTATACGAGCTTGATATGAGCGCTTTAATTGCAGGAGCAAGCTACCGTGGACAATTTGAAGAGCGTTTAAAAGGTGTATTAAAGCAAGTAAAAGAATCAGAAGGTCGTATCATCCTGTTTATCGATGAAATTCACACAATTGTTGGAGCAGGGAAAACAGACGGTGCAATGGATGCAGGAAATATGTTAAAGCCGATGCTTGCACGTGGTGAGCTTCACTGTATTGGTGCAACGACACTAGATGAGTATCGTATGTACATTGAAAAAGATCCAGCACTAGAACGCAGGTTCCAACAAGTAATGGTACGTGAACCTTCTATAGAAGATACAGTATCGATTTTACGCGGATTAAAGGAGCGTTTTGAATTGCATCATGGGGTGCGTATTCATGACCGCGCAATTATTGCGGCGGCGGAGCTCTCTAACCGTTATATTACAGAGCGTTTTTTACCCGATAAAGCAATTGATTTAATCGATGAAGCGTGTGCAATGATTCGTACAGAAATCGATTCGATGCCGCATGAATTAGATAGGGTAACACGCCGATTAATGCAGCTCGAAATTGAAGAACAAGCACTACGCAAGGAAAAGGATGAAGCGAGTAAAAAACGTTTAGAAGCATTACAAGGGGAAATTACGAAGCTCCGTGCATCAACAGAGGATATGCGTAAGCAATGGGAGCTAGAGAAAACAGGCTTACAACACTTACAACAAAAACGTGGACTACTTGATAGATATCGTCGTGATTTAGAGGAAGCAGAAAGCAATTACAATTTAAATAAAGCAGCCGAACTGCGTCACGGGAAAATTCCAGCGTTAGAAAAAGAAATTGCAACACTTGAAAAAGAACTGACGCAATCTGGAGAAAATCGTATTCTTCGTGAAGAAGTAACGGCAGAAGAAATTGCAGGAATTGTCTCACGCTGGACAGGAATACCTGTAACAAAATTAGTAGAAGGCGAACGGGAAAAATTACTGCATTTAAAAGAAACACTACATGAACGTGTAGTAGGGCAAGACCAGGCTGTTACGCTTGTAACGGAAGCGGTATGGCGAGCGCGTTCTGGTATTAAAGATCTGTCAAAACCAATTGGATCGTTTTTATTCCTTGGTCCAACAGGTGTAGGGAAAACAGAGCTTGCGAAAGCACTTGCGGCGCAGTTATTTGACTCGGAGGACCATTTCATTCGTATTGATATGAGTGAATATATGGAAAAACATAGTGTGTCTCGTCTTGTTGGGGCGCCTCCAGGTTATATCGGATATGAAGAAGGCGGTCAATTAACAGAAGCGGTACGTAGAAATCCTTATTCGGTCGTGCTACTAGATGAAATTGAAAAAGCACATCCAGATGTAGCGAATATTTTACTGCAAATTTTAGATGATGGTCGCATTACGGATTCGCAAGGGCGTATGGTTAACTTCTCCAATACGGTCATTATTATGACATCTAATATTGGCTCAGAATATTTATTGAACCCGACAGATGAAGGTGCGGAAGATTTAATCATGATGGCGCTACGTCAGCATTTCAAACCAGAGTTACTGAACCGTGTCGATGATATTATTACATTCCATGCGTTAAGCACAGAGCATTTTGAAGCGATTGTCCGTAAATATGTGGATGCATTAGTAGCCCGTGTAGCAGAGCAGGAAATCGAGTTAGTAGTTGATGATGAAGTCATTTATTATGTAGTCGAGCATGGCGCGGATCCTCAATTCGGTGCACGTCCGTTAAAACGCTTTGTACAACGTCATTTAGAAACAGCTGTTGCAAAAGAATTGTTGCGCGGACAAGTGACACCTGGCAGTACGATGCGCTTAGCATTAGAAAATGATACGATTGTAGTAAAATAAA
>JBJEFO010000225.1:0-13061 GCA_051874135.1 Lysinibacillus sp. | reverse complement strand
GTCTATAGAAAAGGAGGCGCATTCAATATGAAATACGATGTAAAAACGGCGAATCGTATAAAGCGAATTGAAGGGCAGCTTCGCGGGATTTTACGCATGATGGAGGAAGAAAAGGACTGTAAAGAAGTCATTACACAGTTAAGTGCTGTTCGTTCAGGTGTAGACCGTACAATCGGTGTTATCGTAAGCAACAATCTAATGGCTTGTATTCAAGATGCAGATACGGAAGATGAAGTGAACGATACAATCCAAGAAGCGATTAACCTAGTTGTAAAAAGCCGCTAGTACCATTATTTTAGTACCCTTGGAGGTATGAGGAGGACGCAATGGAAGCTTTAATTATATTAGTAGTAGCTGTACTATTTTTAGTATGGCGCATGAAGCCGACAAAAGGTGTAAAATCAATTTCAGCACACCAGCTAAAACAAGAACTAAATGATTCAAATAAAGTATATATTGATGTGCGCACACCGGCGGAGTTCAAAGCGCGCAATATTAAACAATTTAAAAATATGCCGCTCGGTTCAGATTTATCTAAATTACCGAAAAATAAAGAAATCGTTGTTATTTGCCAAAGTGGTATGCGTTCAGCGCAAGCATGTAAACAATTAAAAAAATTAGGCTATGAAAAAGTAACAAATGTCCGTGGTGGTATAGGTTCATATTAAATTGAGATAGGGGAGCGAAACGATGAAAACGATGACAACAGTAGAAGTACAACGAGCGATCGAATCAGGCGCAGCTCTAAAATTAATAGACGTACGCGAGGTAGAAGAAGTCGAAGCAGGTCATATTCCAGGCATTATTAATATTCCATTGAGCACATTAGAACTTCATATGCCGGAATTAGATAAAAGTGAAAAGTATATTATTGTATGCCGTTCAGGAAATCGTAGTGGTATGGCAACCCAATTACTCGAAAGTCATGGATACGATGTAACAAACATGGTTGGTGGCATGCTTGAGTGGCAAGGTGAAGTAGAATAAGAGAAAGGACGAGCATGGAAAAATGCTCGTCCTTTCTCTTATTTCAATTTCAAAAAAGTTCAATTCATTTTAAAAAAGCTCTCATTTTGACTAACGTTTCAAAATGAGAGCTTCCTTCTGTCCTAAATTAGTGATTTTATAAAGGACTGAAGACGTGTTTTCACGCTTTAAGTAGAGGGTTCTTTCAATGTCCAAACCTGGGGTAAGTAAATTTCAGATACGCGTTCAAAAGTAGCTAATCTACTTTGCGGAATGAGAACGCTATGCGAAATGTTTTTGTTGCTATGATGAGTTATCACAGGAACTAATTTGGAACGAGTCCTATCATACATCAAAAAAATACTATTTTGTACGTTTTGATGATTATTTAACGAAATTGTAACATTTGAATAATAACTTTATATATAAGTGATAATTTTAAATGGTAAGATATTTTTGTGAATTTAATTTAATAACTTTATGATATTCACCTTGTAAATGTTACATGTAAGATAGGTAGGTTTCCAATGAATATTGACACCGAGGGATGAGGTTTTCTTCTAGCCCATTCATCTAAAGTTAGAATAGGTAGTTTTGAGTAAAAATACTAATTTTTTAGGATAACACTTGTTCTAATTTTTTCCATTACTTATACTTTAATTAAATGAAATCGTAAAAGTTAGGAGGTAGGTAATATGTATAATGAGCAACAAGTATTACTTTCCGATAGAGAATCGTCAGTAGAAGAACCCCAAGAACAAGTAATTAAATCAATTGAGACGTTATTCGTAAATGAATTTACGGATGGTGTAATTGGTCCGGAAAGTGAGTTTTTAGGTCCGTTACGAGATGGCGGTACTATTATTGCAAACACGGCACCGGGCTGTTGGGGACCGATGCTAACACCAACAATTAAAGGCGCCCATGAAGTGACGAAGCCTGTATACATAGAGGGAGCTGATGTCGGAGATTCGATTGTTATTGAAATTCAGTCGATTCAAGTGACATCGGTTGCAACGTCTTCCGGTGTAGCAGAGAGAATCGTTGATCGTTATATTAGTGATCCATTTTTAAAGGTGAAGTGCCCAGGCTGTGGCCGACTTCATCCACAAACGAATGTAAAGGGCGTTGGTCCAGAAGCGATTCGCTGTGTCACGTGTAATACAGATACAGCACCGGTGAAATTTGCGAACGGTTATACGATGGCATTTCATTCGAAAGAGGAAATTGGTGTTACAGTAGGGAAAGAGGCGGCTCGAAAAATCGCAAGTGAGCCTGAAAGTTATTTACGTCTCCCAGAAAATGCTGTACAAAATCCCGTTGTTAGTTTGGCACCGAGCGATTTAATAGGGGTTGCTACAAGAATGCGACCGTTTATCGGCGAAATTGGTACAGTACCATCTAAGGCGATGCCAGCGTCAAATAATGCTGGAGACAGCGGTTTATCCCTTGTTAATGCACAGCATGAACTACAGCTAACAAAAGCTGACGTAGCAAGTCATTGTACAGACGGGCACCTTCATTTACCACAAGTACGCGCGGGAGCAGTGTTAATTTGTCCCGTTCGTGTAAAAGGAGCAGGGGTATATCTAGGAGATATCCATGCAATGCAAGGAGCTGGTCAGGTAGCTGGGCATACGACAAATGTGTCCGGAATTGTCCAATTGAAAGTAAGTGTACTGAAGAAAGTAGCCGTTGATGGCCCTGTGCTTTTGCCAAATAGTGATGACTTACCGTTTTTAGCGAAGCCACTGACAAAGGCTGAACGAAAATTAGCGCGTGATGTAGCAGAGGACTATGGTGTAAAGCAAATCGAAGAAGCCTTTCCGATTGCTGTTGTTGGAACAGGCGAGTCTATTAATGCCGCAACAGAGAGCGCATTAAATCGAATGGCGAACATTGTGAAGCTACCAGTAGCAGAAGTAAAAAATCGTGCAACGATTACAGGTGGAGTAGAGATCGGTCGCTTCCCTGGACTTGTAATCGTTACGGCGCAATTCCCAAAATCGATACTAAAACATGCACGACTCTTTAAATATGTAAAACATCAATACGATCGTTAAAAATAGCCACAAATATAGGGGATTGATACCCTATATTTGTGGCGTTTCTTTTAATCTATTAAGCAGTTCTTACAATAGAGGATATCGGAACATTAGGCATTGGTGTTGTTCTTGGTATAAATATGTATTTCCCTAAATGCCCCTTATAACATAGTCTTAACCCTTGCAGTTGCTGAAAATCAGTTGGCTTCGTAAAGTAAGGGCATAAATGAACGGAAATCCCTGCACGTAAAAACAGAAAAGCAATAAATTGTGAGCAGAAAAATGCATAATCCCGTTTTAAGCGAATGCGACAGGCAACGCAGATGAGACCGAGAAAATTGTATTTGAATTTATGTTGATCGCGTTTAAAATAGGCAATTTCTTCGCGTAACATTTCATATTGTTTGTCAGAAACTGTATATTCATAGATGGCGCAATTTGCTTTTCTTAATAATTTTGAATGTACATCTTCTTGTACAAACCCACCGATTAATGGATTATTTTCTTGTTTACGTCCAAAACTATACATTTCCTTTAGTTCAGGATCTAATGCAATGGATACATGATTAAAGTTTTCTTGTGTATACATTTGAATAGCTCGAGATAATAGGGAACCTGTTTCTGTTAATACAATATAAATAGTTTTACTCATATGCTCACCTCCCGCAGTTTTCTTCTATTATAGCAATCTATTCTTAATAATTGAGGATGAATTTCTTAATTTTCTCTTAATTTATTACGTATAAAGTAAGGAAAAGTTTCAAATGAAAGGGAATTTTTTTCGTAATAGTGTTGCAGTAATACAACATAAAAAGCTCTCCGCTACCAACAAGGTAGGGGAGAGCTGCCAGAGTTACACGGTAACAGGTGAAATTTTAGCAGCGATAATACTATTAATGACATTCACATAAGCGAGTGCACTTGCTCTTAAAATATCTGTATCCGCTGCTTTCGCAATATACTTTTCATCCTCATGTTCCACGGTAATTTTTACTTTACCAAGTGCTTCTTTACCACGTGAAACACTTGAAATATTATATTCGACTAATTTTATATCGATTTTTGTAATATCGGCGATAGCAGAGTATAGTGCGTCGATTGGGCCTGATCCAACCGCACTCGCTCTAAATACATCTGCACCGCGGCTAATTTTTACAGATGCAGAAGGGAATGTAGAGTTGCTTACAACTTGTAAATCTTCAAAGCTATAAAATGAGTTAGAGTAATGTGTAGTTGGTGTGTTTTCAGATGCATGTTGGTCATAATAGTTTTCAACGATTACGTATAAATCATGGTTATATACTTCTTTTTTCGCATCGGCTAGTTTTAAGAAGCCGTCAAAAATACCTTCAAATTCTTGTTCAGATAAGTCGTCAAAGCCTAGCTTTTCAAGTGCATTTTTTACAGCGTGACGACCAGAGCGAGCGGTTAAGATTAATTCCATATCCTCTAAACCAACATCTTCAGGATGCACAATTTCATAAGCATCACGTGACTTTAATAGTCCGTCTTGGTGGATGCCAGATGAGTGGGCAAAGGCATTGTCACCAGTAATGGCTTTGTTCACTTGAACATCTAGCCCCATAAAGCTTGAAACAAGTCGAGACGTATTCATAATTTCTTTCGTATTAATATTCGTGAACACATCGTATACGTCACCACGTGTTTTAATCGCCATCACGACTTCCTCAAGTGCAGCATTTCCGGCGCGCTCACCGATACCGTTCATCGTTACCTCGACTTTATCAGCACCATTTTTTACTGCGGCAAGCGTATTTGCTGTTGCCATACCAAGGTCGTTATGACAGTGAACGGATAATAGTACAGAATCATCTAAGTTTTTCATGCGATCATTTAGCTTCGCAATCATTTCACCCCATTGTTCTGGTTCAGCATAGCCAACTGTATCTGGGACGTTAATCATTGTAGCGCCAGCTTTCATAACAGCCTCAACTGTTTTCCATAAATATTCAAAGTCTGAACGTGAAGCATCTTCCGTCGAATATTGAACTTGTGGCATTAACGATTTCGCGTATTTCACAGCGTCTACACCAATTTGTAAAATTTGATCTTTCGATTTGCTGAATTTTTTCTCGATATGAATATCACTCGTACCAAGCACCATATGAATCATTGGATTTTCAGCGTATTTGACAGCGTTGTAAACCGCATCAATGTCTTCTTTGACAGCACGTGCTAAAGCTGTAATCATAATATCGCTTGTATTGCCGACTCGTTTGGCTACAGCTTTTACCGCATCAAAATCACCTTGGGAAGAAGCAGGGAAGCCAGCCTCAATAATGTCTACGCCAAGTTTTTTTAACTGCTGTGCAATTTCAACCTTTTCATATAAATTTAATTTTGCCCCCGGTACTTGCTCCCCATCACGTAAAGTCGTATCAAACACCCAAATTTTTCTACTCATTACTAACATCCCCCTTATAGTAATTTTAAAAAATAAAAAGCCCGCCTCTAAATCTTTAGAGACGAGCTTGTAACTCGCGGTACCACTCTACTTGGTGTATCAAACACCCACTTTGCTAATAACAGCCTATAAGCTGCTCATCCCGATAACGTGGGCGACCGATAACCTCTACTTGTAATTTCAAAGTTATATGCTCCTGGACGAGTTCGAAACGGTGTCTGCTAGTTCACACCAACCACTAGCTCTCTAAAAGGACACGGAAATTTCTACTACTTCCAATCAAAGCAGTCCATATATTGGATTTGAATAAAAAGATAACATAATATTCTGTTTAAAGTCAATTATTTTCTCGTAAAAGTTATCGTTATTCTAATACACCTTTTTCGGTTAGCTCAGTAATCGTTTCATCTGAATAACCAATTTGTTTTAAAATTTCAGTTGTGTGCTCGCCAATTTTAGCACCGACAAATTTATACGTTGGCTTTACGCCATCGAATTTAAGCGCTGTCCCGATTTGACGTTGTGTTTTGCCATCCTTTTTCGGTACATCTACAACCATATCCCGTGCAAGGATTTGTGGATGTGTACATGCTTCCTCAAATGTAAGTACAGGCTCAACACATCCGTGGAAATTATCGTTAAAAATGTCTAGCCACTCTGCATATGTTTTGGACTTAAATGCATCACTTACCGCTTCCTTAAAACGCATTTGTGTGTAATAGGAATCATTGAATGTGCTATCGATTAGCTCTGGAATATCGAGTGCTTCACATAACAGTTTACGGAAATGTGGCTCAAGGCTTCCGACAGAGAAATAACGGTTATCTTTTGTTTGGTAATAATCATAGAATGTCCCACCATTTAAAATTTCCTCTTCAGGTTGAGGGCTACGTCCGCTGCCGAAGAACTGGGAACCATAAAGCGCATTCATCGCAAATACAGCATCTGTCATCGAAACATCTATATACTTGCCTTCACCTGTTTTTTCGCGGTGTAATGCTGCAGCGAGCACCCCTACTGCTGCATGCAATGTTCCACCAGCTACATCGGCGATTTGAATACCCATTGAAACCGGTTTTTTCCCTTTATGGCGCGAGTGGTCGAGAACACCCGCAACAGATAAATAGTTATTATCATGCCCCGGTCTAGTTGCGAAAGGACCTGTTTGCCCGTATCCCGTAATCGAGCAATAAATTAACTGTGGATTAATTTCTTTTAATGTTTCGTAATCGAGACCGAGACGAGCCATTACACCAGGTCGAAACCCTTCGATAATAATATCGTATTCCTTTACAAGCTCTTTTACGATTTCAACCGCCTCCGCTGTTTTTAAATTCAGTGTCAGCGATTTTTTAGAGCGATGTAAATGCTGGTGAATATAAGCTTCTTTATCTTCGTCATATGGCGGCATAATACGCATTAAATCCACACGCCTCGATGATTCGATATGAATGACGTCTGCCCCAAGATCTGCGAACATCATTGTTGCAAGTGGTCCTGGTAACAGTGAAGAAAAGTCGAGAATTTTTAACCCGCTAAGTATTGTCATTTTCCCATCCCCCTTTATTTTGGCAAATAACAAAACTGTATTAATACAGAATCGAATGCTATGTAATGTATTATAACAGTTGTTTTTGTAAAATTGTATATGTAAACATATTATAGATGAAATTATCTGAAAATTACATGCTAGATTTGGAAGTTTATTGTATTTTTGTTATGCCCCAATAGAAAGTAGGGTTTTATAACGGCTAAACTAAAATTCTAGAATTATCAGAAAATATTTCGCCGATTTAGTCATATTTTTCCCCATTTCTTTATAAACTAGTATGAATGGGGAGTGTTTACTAAATAGACAAGGGGGAAGGGATTATGAATTTACCAAAAGCGAGAGCACATGATCAAATTCGTTTTAATCGCTTCAATGCAACATTAGAGGGTACTGTAGTAAAGCGTTACGAAAATTCAGTAATCGTAAAGCTAACTGGAGACTCATATAAGAAAGTTCACGAGGAGTTACAAAACGATTTAACAGTCGTTAATGATAAAAACTATAAAATTATTTATCAGGCAAGTGAAAATAAGGAACTTGCATAAAATAACGAAAACTCGGTGGAGGCAACGCTACTTCCATCGAGTTTTTGTTTACCGCTTATAAAAGTTAATTGTAAAGTAGGGGACGCCTGTTGGATTAAAATCGACTCCAACAAGCACATGTGTAAAATCAGCATGTAAAATATTTTTTCGATGTCCTTCTGAATTCATTAATGCTTCGTGTGCGTAAATCGGGCTGTACTGACCGTATGCTAAGTTTTCACCATAATAAGAGAAAGTTAATCCTCCTGCATTTAAACGATTACGTGCGTTATCACCATTCGGATCTAGATGACCGAAGTATTCATTTTCTATCATATTTGCACTATGCTTGCGAGCGATTGGATTGTATGCAGGTGTATAAGTTAAAGCGTTTAACCCTTCTGCAACGCGCGTTTGATTAATTAAATGGACCATCATTTCTTCCATAGCATCGCGAAAGGCACTCGAAATATTTGTACGGAAGAAGCCAGGCTTGGAGTTTTCCGTTTCTGCTGATACCCACGCAATGGAGCGGACGTTATTGTTTTTGTGAATATCATAGAAAAACGTTACATAGTTGTCGTTTATTTTATACGTACCACTTGTAATATTGCCGGATTTATCTTGATAGTTTTGTACATAGTTTTTATTGTCTTTCGTAATATGTTTAATAGGCTCGCCGTATTTTTTTTGGACGGTTGCGCGGCTAGCACCAATTACAATGCCGAATGCGGATTTACCAGCGCGTGTTTCGTAACCTCCTACTTCACTGTCATTTGCATGGCCGACTAAATAGAAGTTTTCATAGTCGTTACTCATCATATCCCATATCATGTCATATTCAGAAAGAAACGATTTATACGCATCTTCCTGAGCAAGTTCGATACTACGATTCAACGTTAAAACCCGTTCCTCGTCTGAATCGACATGGGAAAAGCTAGGCCACGTTTTTGCTGCGGTTACTTGTGCAACTGGTGTAACAAATATAATTGACATAATCAACGTGATTATTGTAATGCACTTCTTCATCATGATGTCTCATCCTTCTGCTCTTTTTGCAAATACATATTGGTGTTAGGGAAGGGGGGGTTAGTCCTTTTATTGTGAGCAAAATACGGGAAACTATGCACTGAAAATGAATAAAACCCAGTTAACATTGAAAAATTTTTTATATGAAAAAAACGGTATATTTCATTATATTGATGAACGTTTAGCTAGTTGTAGCCGATATAACAGTTATGGACATTGCTATACTAACAAATGATTAGAAGGTTTACATAAAAAATTCTCTCTTAGCAGAAAGGAGAACATCCGTTATGGAAAAAAAGAAGGTGCAAAAGCTTAATAAAGCAGTTGTCGCTACAGTTTTAGCAGCGAGTGGTGTAACCGTAACTGCGCCCATGTTGCCGACAAAGGCAAGTACGCATTTCAAAGATTTAAATCCGAACGCCGATTACTATCAACCGGTGATTGAGCTAGCTAGCCGTGGTTACATTAGTGGTTATCAAGACGGTACATTCCGTCCGAACCAAGCAATTACACGTGGGCAAGCGGCGAAAATGCTAGCGATGGCTTTAAATTTAAATGTAACAAATCCAAGTAATCCTGGATTCCGTGATGTGCCGACGAATCATGATTTTTACAACTACATCGCGGCACTAGCGAATGAAGGCATTATTAACGGATATGCCGATAAAACATTCCGTCCAAATGAACCGATTAATCGTAACCAAATGGCGAAAATCCTTACGCTCGGTTACAAATTCCAAGTTTCTACAAAACAAACACACGGTTTTGCGGATGTTTCAGAATCGAATGCCAACCGCTATTTTATTCAAACACTTTATGATTTAGGTATTACAAAAGGTACGACAGGTAATACATACTCACCATTTGGATCTGTCACGCGCGGTCAGCTTGCAACGTTTATTGTACGTGCTGAAAATACATCGGCGGAAAAAGTGAAGCCGATTAAAGAAATTGGGGAAGTCATAGGCGCAGATGTTTATATTAACGGCATTAAATACCGTGTAGACGCGTCACTTCGCGATATTATTAACGATACGAATGCGGCTGCTTTAAAAGGCGCACATATCGAAGGGCAAATTGTCGGTGAAACGTTAAAAACAATTTCCTCTCTAACGATTAATGCACAAGGTACAGCGAATCGTATGCTAACGTTCGATGGCAATAACTCAACATTTTCAGGCGAGCTAAAGGTCCAAGGGAATTATATTTTATTTAAAAACTGGCACTTAACAGGTCTCGTAACAATTGCAGAAGCACCACGTCGTACATTAAGTGATTTAGCGAATATGCGCATTGCGAGCTTAACGGGATTAGGTTTTATCGATTGGAACAAGCCAACTGATACGACGGAAAATGATGATGACCCGACATACAATGGGGGCGGTAATGATTTAACGGACAAGCCATCGATCGATACAGGTGGTAAAGTAGTTGACCGTATGCCTGTCATTGACAAGTATGTTGATTTTTCGAACTGTTCAATACAGCGCCTTGTGATCGAAGCAAACCGTACATATGTTGCAGCGGCAAATAAACTCCCAAACGTCACAGTACAAGGATGGGTGCGTCAATTCGAAATCTATGCAAACATTGGTACATTGTACATCGAGCCAGATGTGAAAACGACAATGTTTGGCGTAGGGGATATCGACACAATTTATAAAAACAGTTTTAAAGATGTATTCCTCAACACAGACAGTCATGTGAAATTAATGGTTGTAGATAATAGCAGTGGGTGGATTGACTTAGGGGATCATTTCTACGTTGATAAAGTCATTATTCCGCCTAATAAAATGCCAAACGATATTTTCAATGATTTCATTAAAGACAACGATAAAATTGGAGATATCGAAGACCCAAGTGGAAACGATATCGACCGTGACCCAATCGAAAATACGATTATCCCAGACATGGAAGCACCAACAGCACAAATCGTAAAAATTAATGTACAAGGCTCTTCCATGACAGCGGGCATCAAATCTTCGGAAGACGGCTATTACTACTATACAATCCGTAAAGCTGATGACCGTATCCCAACGATTCGCGAAATTATTGAAGAAGCAGAAACAACAACATTAAAAACATCAGGCACAGGCTGGCTTGATCAAGATCTCGAAAAAACAATCACAGCAAGCGGACTAGAAGAAAACGCGGAATACGTACTCTATTTAATAACAAAAGACGAAGCCGACAACTACTCAGACAAAGTATCAAAAGAATTCACAACGATGGACGGTACACCGCCGAGGATTGATAACTTACAAGCAACTGCACTGACAGGTGGTACACGTGCGAAAATCACATTCCGTCCGAGTGAAACGGGAAAATATCAATATAAGATTGTACAAGCAGCTACTGCTGATACAAATCCACCTACGTTAGAAGATTTGCTAAGCCAACCTGAAAATGATATTAAACCTGAGAACTTATCTGGTATTGAGTTTATTCATAAAGATTTAAAGCCAGGTGAAAGTTATTATGTCTATATGGTGATGACGGATATGTCTGGAAACCAATCAGAAATTGTTAAATCCAATTTATTTACGATGGGACCGGAAGATTTTGAACGCCCATATGTATTAAAAACACAGCTAGATAATACGGATATTAAGGATTTGTATAAGGAACCGACTGAAGTCACACTAACATTTAGTGAACCATTAGATCCAGAAAAAGCGATAAACGTAAAAAATTATACGTTAAGCGGGACAGGTAACTTAACAGGAAATCCTTATTCTGCAACATTATCAAGAGACGGTACAAAGGTTACGTTAAAGATTCCTTCTATGGCTGCGTTTGTAAATAATGATACGTTAGTAATTAAAGTAACGGGTGTTGAAGACTTAGCAGGACTTGAAATTTTAGATAATAGTGAAACGAATATAGCTACGTATAAATTTAAGTCTGATAGTAATCCATCATTAACAAATTTAACAGTAACACCAAAAGCGCCTGAAGGACCGTTAGATGTAAGAGAAGTGACATTCAAATCTGATTATGCAGGGACTTATTATTACATTATTTTACCGGCTGTAGATGAGAATCATAATGCTGTTCCGGCACCAGGCGTATCAGAAGTTGTTTTCCCGACAGAACACTATGGAACAGGTGACGTGTTTAAAAATGACTTTGCCATTGCAGCAGGAAAGGGTGAAGCATTAGTTGGAGATGGAGCAACGGAAGGGTTCCTAGGTAACAAGTTCCAAGTGAAGTATGATGATCAAAATTTAAGTGAATATGGTTACTATATTTACATGGTTGTTCGAGATCGTAATGGTAACTATACTTCAGTCGTGCGAGAGGCGTTCATTCCAGATGAAGATGCACCAAAAATCGATTATGCAACATTTATCGATCCGGAGAGTACAGATGATTACAAATTGCCTGCGAATCAAAAGCAATCATTCTATTATCCGACTAGCTATACGACAGGAACAAAACAAACATTCAAATTCTATCTAGAGTTTTCAGAACCGATGTTAAAGTCATCGATTGACAATCCAAGTGATTATCAATTAGCTGGAGATTTAAAAGATTTAATGACAATTACAAATGTAGCGGTAAGTAGTGACAATCGCTCTGTTGTATTAGATATTTCAGGACCTGCAGATGAATACAGTTTAATACAAGATAGAACGCTTGATATTATCGTCAAAAACCCTAAAGATACTTTTGGTAAAGGTGAATATCAATCGATTTCTCCAGGCTTCTTCTTTAAGTACGAGGATAGAGTAAAGCCGAAATTAAAATCAAATATCGCTTTCCGCGTAGATGGAAACACTACACCGGAAGCAATAAAGGACAGTGCAAGAGAGATATGGGTTCTTGATGGTGGTACAATAGAGGTAGAGCTAACATTTACAGAAGCAATGGATGTTGCTACACTTGAAAATACCGGGAATTATATCATTTCAAATACGTTAGGATCTACGGCAACACTTACGAAGGCGGAAGTGATAGATGGCGATAATACAAAGGTTCGACTAACACTTGCTGGAGGTAAGGATTCATTTATTGATGAAGATAAATTTATAATTTCTTTAAAATCAGATTCAGTGAAAGATATTGTCGGTAATGCTGTTCCTACGGTCGATGCAAAAGATTACCAAGCAAACTATGTATATCGTGCAATTCCACTTACAATTCGCGGTTTACAATTAGAAGGGGCAATTACAGAGGTTACTGGAACAGGTACATTAGGAAATGTATATCAAAGTCAGGCAATGTTAGTAACATTATTATCTGACTATAGTTATCAAGGTATTAAGATGTACTATGCAGTTTCGAACCGCAATTTAACGCCAGATCAAATTATTAATGCGCAAAATTATAGTTATTCTGATGTATATGGAAGTAAGTCTATGGAGAACATCAGTCAATCGATGATTTTCACAGTAGATTTACCTCAAGTATTCCAAGCAGATCAAATGATCAATTTCATATCAGTTGATGAATATGGAAATGTTTCAAAAATCTCTAGAGAGAAACTACAATTACCACCGGGTTATGTACCACCGTCA
>JBJEFO010000224.1:1268-3010 GCA_051874135.1 Lysinibacillus sp. | reverse complement strand
AGGTTAAGTACATGTTTTGCTGAAGAGCATAGATTGTGGTAAAAAATTAATTCCAATTGTCTGATGGGAGGATTTATCATGAATATCCATGAATATCAAGGAAAAGAGATCTTGAGAAAATATGGTGTAGCAGTGCCAAAGGGAAGAGTTGCCTTCTCACCAGATGAAGCTGTGAAAGTCGCAAAGGAGCTTGGTAGCAACGTTACTGTCGTGAAAGCTCAAATTCACGCAGGAGGTCGCGGTAAAGCTGGCGGCGTTAAGATTGCGAAAAACCTGGATGAAGTACGTTCTTATGCTAAAGAGCTACTTGGTAAAATTTTAGTAACACACCAAACAGGTCCAGAAGGTAAAGAAATAAAACGTCTTTACATTGAAGAGGGATCAGATATTCGTAAAGAATATTATTTAAGTTTTGTATTAGACCGTGCAACTTCTCGTGTTACATTGATGGGTTCAGAAGAAGGCGGTATGGATATAGAAGAAGTAGCGGAGAAAAACCCGGAAAAAATCTTTAAAGAAGTGGTAGATCCTGTAACAGGATTAATGCCATTCCAAGCACGTCGTATGGCGTTCAATATGAACATACCGGCAAAACTTGTAAACAAGGCAGTGAAATTAATGCTTGGTCTGTATGACGCATTTATCGATAAAGATGCATCGATTGTTGAGATTAACCCATTAGTTGTAACGGGTGATGATGAAGTAATGGCACTAGATGCAAAATTCAACTTCGATAGCAATGCATTATATCGCCATAAAGATATTTTAGAATTACGTGACTTCGATGAAGAAGATCCAAAAGAAATCGAAGCATCTAAATACGATTTAAGCTATATTGCACTTGATGGCAATATCGGTTGTATGGTAAACGGTGCAGGTCTTGCTATGGCAACAATGGATACGATTAGTTACTATGGTGGTTCACCGGCAAACTTCCTTGACGTTGGGGGCGGTGCAACAGCTGAAAAAGTAACAGAAGCGTTCAAAATTATTCTTTCAGATTCGAAAGTAAAAGGTATTTTCGTTAACATTTTCGGTGGCATTATGAAGTGTGATGTAATCGCTGAAGGTGTTATTACAGCTGCAAAAGAAGTAGGACTAGAAGTACCGCTTGTTGTGCGTCTTGAAGGGACAAACGTAGAACGTGGTAAACAATTATTAAACGAATCTGGTTTAAATATTGTCGCTGCCGACTCAATGGCTGACGGCGCTCAAAAAATTGTAGGACTTGTAAGCTAAGGAAGGCAGGGGAAAATAATGAGCGTTTTTATTAATAAAGATACGAAAGTAATTGTACAAGGGATTACAGGTGGAACAGCACTTTTCCATACAAAACAAATGCTTGAATATGGCACAAAAATCGTTGCCGGTGTAACACCAGGTAAGGGCGGCCTTGAAATTGAAGGTGTGCCGGTATTTAACACAGTGCAAGAAGCAAAAGATGCAACAGGGGCAAACGTATCGGTTATTTACGTACCAGCACCATTCGCAGCAGATGCGATTATGGAAGCTGTAGATGCAGAACTGGACTTAACGATTTGTATTACAGAGCATATTCCAGTTATAGATATGGTAAAAGTAAAGCGCTACATGGAAGGGAAAAAGACACGCTTAGTTGGTCCAAACTGTCCAGGTGTTATTACAGCTGACGAATGTAAAATTGGGATTATGCCAGGATATATTCATACAAAAGGTCATGTAGGTGTTGTATCACGCTCTGGTACATTAACTTACGAGGCAGT
>JBJEFO010000224.1:0-1168 GCA_051874135.1 Lysinibacillus sp. | reverse complement strand
GCTGCAGAAAAAATCAAAGCGATGAATGATGCAGGAATTGAGGTAGCACCTACTCCTTCTGTAATTGGTGAGACACTAATTAAAGTAATTAAGGAAAAAGGTCTATACGAAAAATGTAAGACGCATTAAAATGGAGATGTAGCGCGGCTAGGGGTTCGCGCTACATCTTTTCTTGTACAGTCATTTTTTCTTCCATTATAAAAGGAGTGATAAAAATGACAAATTTACAACAATTATTAGCACTTCATTATGCATATCCACTAACATTAAACAAACTACAGCGCTTATTACACATCATTCAAACACTTGATGAGTTGGAATTTATTTCAGCCTCAAAATTAGCCCGTATTATCGATATAAAAGAGCAAACTGCACATACAGTCAAAGCAATTTATACGGCGGTACATCAAAACGATTTAGTGGAACAATATGAAGCAGCAGGTATTGAAGTGATTGTGTATACAAGCGATTTGTATCCTAAAAAATTATTGCAATTATTTAATCCGCCATCTGTTTTATATATTAAAGGGGATCGCGAATTGCTAACGGCTCCCCAAAAAATAGCGTGTATCGGCTCGAGGGAAGCAACAAGCTATTCAGTTGAAGCGTTTAAACAGATTATTCCACCATTAGTAGAAAATAGGTGCGTAATTGTGAGTGGACTCGCTAAAGGGGCTGATACACTTGCACATCGTGCAGCAATTCATTATGGTGGAAAAACAATTGCTGTGTTAGGACATGGGTTTCAAACGATTTATCCAAAAAGCAATGAAGTTCTTGCACAACATATCGCAAAACATCATTTACTATTATCAGAATATCCTCCGCATATAGGACCAAAAAAGCATCATTTTCCAATGCGGAATCGCATTATTAGTGGGCTTTCCGATGCACTAGTCGTTACGGAGGCTGCACTTCGAAGTGGTACATTAATAACAACTGAGCTTGCTTTAGAACAAGGAAAAGATGTATTTGCTGTCCCAGGGCCTATTACTTCTATTCAATCTGCTGGTACGAATAATTTAATAAAAGAAGGGGCCACTCCGATATGGAATGGATATCAAATCGTTCAAGAATTACAAATGTTTCAAATGAAAAATTGAAAAAAAGTTGCATTCTGTGGAAATCTGTTATACATTTTGCAACAGGAATTGCTTTGTAATTTATA
>JBJEFO010000223.1:0-3012 GCA_051874135.1 Lysinibacillus sp. | reverse complement strand
TAAAATAAAAAACGCTGAACGAGTCAGCGTTTAAGTTTACCATAATGGATTTTCTTCAATATATGCATAAATCTTTTCTGTTAGTTCACTCGGTGTCTCTGATTCTACTACTTCACCATTAACAACAGCAAAAAAAGAATTTGCACATTTTGTACAATAGCTTAAACAACCGTATTCTAACACATCGATATTTGGATCTTTTTCAAGCGCTTCAAGCGTCTCTTGTGCACCATTTGCTAAATTACTAATACAGAATTCAACTAAAGGATTCATGTTGCGTCACCTCACTCATTGTATGCTACTAGCATTTGTATTTTTAGTCAATTCGTACATCTTGTGAAAAAATTCACAAAATAAAATCAAAGATATTGTGAAACTTCTCACAATCGGCTATACTCATTTATGGATACTTTGTGAACAAACAAGAATGAGAGATTAAATAAAGGAGAAGAATATGAGAAAATTAGTCTTACTAGGCGGCGGATATGGTAATATGCGCGTTTTATTACGCCTTTTACCAAATAATTTGCCATTAGATACAGAAATCATTTTAATAGATCGTACACCTTTCCATAGCTTAAAGACGGAATTTTATGCGTTAGCAGCTGGAACTTCGACTGACAAGGAAGTTCGTGTAGCATTCCCAGAACATGATCGTTTAACGAAAGTATACGGTGAAGTAGTACGTATTGATCGAGAAGAAAAAGCTGTTTATTTAGAAGACGGCCAAATAATAAAGTATGATGACTTAGTAGTTGCTTTAGGCTGTGAAGATAAATATCACGGTGTACCTGGTGCAGAGGAACATACATATAGTATTCAGACAATTGCTAAATCTCGTGTAACTTTCGAAAAATTATGTGGCTTACCACCTGGTTCGACTGTAGCTGTTGTAGGAGCAGGTTTATCGGGTATTGAACTTGCGAGTGAATTACGTGAAAGTCGTGAAGATTTAAAAATTAAACTATTTGACCGTTCACACCGAATTTTACGAGACTTCCCAGAGAAGTTAAGTAAATATGTGAAATCTTGGTTTGAAAAAAATAACGTTGAAGTTATTGCGGAATCAAATATTACACGTGTCGAACCAAACCGTTTATACAATCATGATCAAGTAATAGAAGCAGATGCCATTGTATGGACAGCAGGTGTGCAACCAGTAAAAATTGTGCGCGATATGGAAGCGGAAAAAGATAAATTTGGTCGTCCAATCGTGACACAATACTTCAACTTACTAAATGACGAGCATATATACGTAATTGGTGATTGTGCATCATCGACTTTACCACCGACAGCACAGCTTGCGGAAGAACAAGCAGAGCGTGTTGTAAAAGTATTAAAAATGCGCTGGGCGGGTACGCCATTGCCAGAGACAATGCCGGAAATTAAATTAAAAGGATTCATGGGCTCTCTAGGCAAGAAACAAGGGTTTGTTCATTTGGCAGATACAACTGTAACAGGGCGTATTGCACGTTTAATGAAATCAGGCTTACTTTGGATGTACAAACGCCAAAATGAGAACTAATCATATGTAGAGAAAATGATTTTTTCCAGAACGAACAAATTAAATAGGCTACTTAACGCTTCTTTCATTTAGCGTTAAGTAGCCTATTATAGTTGAGCGAAAAATTAATCGCAAACTTCTGGATTGCCTTCACGTTGCGCTGCTTTAAAGCTAGTACCACAACCACAAGAAGCAATTGCATTTGGATTATCGATGGTGAAGCCACCACCAAGTAAAGATTGTTTATAGTCGATTTTTGTCCCCATTAAAATAGGTGCATCTTCGGCACTAACAATAATTTGTAAATCAAATTGCTCATCTAATAAATCATCATCGTTTTTGTTGTCATCAAAGTTCATACCGTATGAAAGTCCACTACAACCACCACCGCGAACTGCGACGCGTAAATATGAGCCTTCTTCTTCATTATGCTTCATCATTTCCTTAATTTGAAATGACGCTGCCTCAGTTAAAATAATAACTTGTTTTTTATTAGTCATCACAGTCACCTTCCTTTCTTCTATAATAGCAATAGTTTTTTAAATGTGACAACAAAACTGTTTTGAAGTTTCACAAATAAAATTAATACTTTATTTCTAGTAATTGTTATAATGGTCATAGTATTAAAATTATGAAGGGATGAAAATTTATGGATATATCACCATATTATGAGAAAAAGATGGACTGTTTACATTGTAAAAAGAATTTTTCAACCTTAAAAGTACGTTCGAAATTTGTAAAAGTTGCAGAAACTGATACAGACTTTATGCCAATTTATGCTGAAGGTGATGTACCAGCAATGTATTACAACGTCTTTGTGTGCGAACATTGTGGTTTTTCATTTACTGAAGATTTCTCTAGGTATTTTGCACCTGGTGTAGCAGAGGAAATTAAGAGTCAAATTACGGATAGATGGGTACATCATGATTTTAAAGGTGAACGTACCGTTTTCCAAGCGATTCAAGTGTATAAGCTTGCCTTATTATGTGCAAATATTAAGAAAGAAAAACATGTTGCAAGAGCTGGACTAGCACTGCGATTAGCATGGTTTTATCGTTCACTTAAAAATGGCGGTCAAGAAGAACGCTTCATGGCTATTGCACGTGATCAATATATGGAGTCATTCTCAACAGAAGACTATGCGAGCACACAAATGTCGGGCGTGCGTATTATGTATATGATTGCAGAGCTGTCACGTCGTCTTGGGGATATGGAAAATGCAACGCGTTTCTTCTCGAAAGTAATTGAGAGTCAGCGAGTAGGTGGCGAAGCACAATTAGTAGAAATGGCTAAAGAGCGTTGGGATGAAATACGTGAACAACGTGAAAAAGCAGCGACACAATAAAGTGAAACTTCAATCAGTGGGGGTTTTCCTCATCCCCACTGATTGTTAGTTGAACCAATCGGGCTTTTACGGGCAGTTGATCTCCCACCTACGCTTCTCGATTTTCTCAAGCCTTGAGGTGGGAGTCTTGTATCTGCCGCTTCGCTTTCGATACAGATAAATT
>JBJEFO010000222.1:34621-51823 GCA_051874135.1 Lysinibacillus sp. | reverse complement strand
GAAAAGAGGAGGACAGTGCCTCCTAAACTATTCGACTTTTTTTCCGGTTAATATTTTTGCCATTTGCTCTAATGTCATAGCAGAATGTAATTCAAACTGCCCTTTTTGAAGGGAACGAGCGTATTCTGGTTTATATAGGTAGAGTTCTAATTCGCGACCATTTTTAATAATGCCCGCATCCTCTGCTTGTTTCCCGATGTCGTATAAAGAAACTCCTTCGTAAATAAGTATTGTCCCATATACGACATTTTCCTCGGAGGATTGTTTCGTGTTGTCTATTTGTTCGGGCGCTTGCTGCTTCTCCTCTGTATTATTTGTAGCTTCTTGTTCGTCTTCATCTGTGTCAGCTATAGGAGTGGATGTTTCTATAGTTGTAAGTTGTTCCTGTGCTTCTGCAAGCTGTTGTTCAAGGTCCTTTATTTGTTTTTTATATGTAGAAGCGTTCTCCTGTGAAATAGGTTCATCGAATTGTTGGATGACCGTAAATGTAGCGCCAGCTAAAAATAAACCAATCCCGATTCCGCGCAATGTCTTGTTCATTTATACGCCTCCATTCGATAAAATCCCTTGAATTTGTTCAGGCGTTAATGTAGAACGCTTGCTAATTTCCTCAATAGATAGGCCTTGTTTATTTAACTCAATCACTTGACTGATTAAAATATTATGTACAGGTTTAGTGCTTGTAGCTGATGGTTGTACTGGCTGATTCATTGCTTGAGCTGCTTTTACTTGCCCAGCAACTTGTTGGAACGTAGCCATTGGCGATGGTTTTGCTTGGGTTTTAGGTGCTTGAACGTTAAAGTTAGGCTCTAGTAATAGCTCTTCCTCCACGATTTTTAAGCGACGTTTAATACTATTTGTTTCTTGATAAATGCTAATAGATAATTCCTCTAAATCTTTTTCAGTTTTCTTCGATGAATCTTTAATGAAAAATGACAGGATAATAAAAACTAGTCCAATGACCATGACAATGAGTGATGCGTCCATTAATAGTACCTCCTATATGTATGTACTCAAGAAGGGATAACTTCCTGATGAATATAAAAACAGTAACTCTTTTTTTATATGAGTTGTGTTTTTTAATTAAAGTTATTATAACAAAACTTATTGTGATTTGATGCTAGATTTTTTTTGAATTTGTGTTATAATGGGAAAGTCGTATAAATCATGCTCAATTTTTTATAATGATTCTTGAATTAGAGTGGGAGGGTTAATTATGCGCGTAAACATTACTTTAGCTTGCACAGATTGCGGCGAACGTAACTACATTTCTAAAAAGAACAAGCGTAACAATCCAGAGCGTCTTGAACTTAAAAAATATTGCTCTCGCGAGAAGAAGTACACTCTTCACCGTGAAACGAAGTAATTGCTCAATTAGCCAAAGCCACTCGTGGTTTTGGCTTTTTACTTACTTTGAAGGGTGGGGAGCTTAATGGACAAAAAAATGATACGAAATGATATGAGACAACAGTTAAAACGAATGGATGAGGAAACGTATTTTCATCGTTCACGTCTTATATTACAACGTTTATTGCAAGAACCTTCTATTATAAAAGGAAAAACGATTGCTGTGACGATGTCTAGGTTTCCAGAAGTTGAAACCCGTGAAATAATTAAAGTTCTTTGGGAATTGAAAAAAATAGTCGCTGTACCGAAGTGTAAACCAAAAACACATGAGATGGACTTTTATACCATTAAAACTTTTGACGAGTTAGAAACGGTTTATTTAAATATTGAAGAACCCAAAGCTGTTGAAACAACATATATTTCCAAACGGGAAATTGATGTGATGATCGTACCAGGAGTCGTTTTTAATGAGGTAGGTTATCGTGTAGGTTTTGGAGGAGGCTATTATGATCGCTATTTATCGGCATTTAGTGGAGAGAAAATGTCCATTGCCTTTGATGAACAAATAGTAGATGCCGTACCGACTGAAGTACATGATATACCTGTTAACATTATTTTGACGGATAAACGACGTATACACTGCGCTACAAATCGAGAGGGGAAGCAACATGAAATCGATGATTGATATTTATGATTTACTAAAACGATTTGGTATATATATTTATACAGGGGATCGCTTAGGTGATTTAGGATTAATCGAGGATGAAGTAAAGGAACTATACAAATCACGCATGATTGAGACGAAGGACTACCAAACAGCATTATTATTAATTCGTCAGGAAGAACGAAGACTAAAAACGAGCAAGTAATATCGAAATGTAGTATAATTATATTCGAATTTTTGATTTTTGTACGGATGTAGGCGGGAATTCCAGTGAACTCACAAGGAATGAAGTAAGCTTATTTCTTTGTGAACAGTGGATAATTTCCACTGTTTTACTATTTTGTGAAACCTTTAGTGAATAAAAACGTATATATTATGGACAGAATGCAACATGTGTTATCTTCAATTTTCTGGCTATTTATTTTTGAAACAACTACTATTGATTATTGAGGGGAAAAGAATTAATATATTGTTTGTTTCAAAACGTTAAAGAGAGTATTTTAACCTGGAGAGGATGTTTTGGATGAATTCGTTTAAATGGCCTAAACATTCGATACTAGCTTTTGCAATTATTGCTACATGGATAAAAACCGTAATTGTTTATTTAACGAGCTTTGATCTTGGAATTGAAAATGGAATGCAATATTTCATTTTAATTATTAACCCGTTAAGCTTTTTACTACTGATTTACGGTATATCGCTATTCTTTAAAACTGCAAAAGTACGTAATCGATATATTATAGGAACAAGTTTGATATTGTCTGTTGTATTATATGGGAATGTAGCGTTTTATCGTTTCTATAATGACTTTATTACACTGCCTGTCTTATTTCAAACAAGTAACTTTGGAGATTTAGGCTCTTCAGCGGCAGCTATAATTAATTGGTTTGACTTCCTATACTTTGCCGATGTTATTTTATTGCTTGCATTTATAAAGTTTATGCCGGTATTAAGAGAGCAATATACGGTTCGTAAAGATGTGCGTCGAGCTTACTTTGTGATGGCAGTTGCGATGTTATTCCTAAACTTAGGGCTTGCAGAAACAGAACGTCCACAATTATTAACACGTAGCTTTGATCGTGAGCTATTAGTAAAAAATATCGGTACGTATAATTATCATTTATATGATATTTATATTCAGTCAAAATCTTCTGCTCAGCGTGCACTAGCGGACGGCAGTGAATTGGTGGAAGTAAACAACTATGTACGAGCGAATCAAGCATCGCCAAATGAAGAATTATTCGGTAAATATGCAGATCGAAACGTCATTCTAGTATCAATGGAATCGTTACAAAGTTTTGTGATTAATAATGAAATGAATGGAGAAGTCGTAACGCCATTCTTAAATTCATTAACGAATGATCCAGATACGTATTATTTCAGTGATTTTTATCATCAAACAGGTCTTGGTAAAACATCAGACTCTGAATTTATTGTGGAAAACTCATTATTTGGTTTAGGGCGTGGAGCTGTATTCTTTACACATGGTGAAAACACATATAACTCAATGTCTGAAAAACTAGGTGAAAATGGCTATTATACGAGTGTCATGCACCCGAACAATAAGTCATTCTGGAACCGCGACCGTATTTATCAATCATTTAATATTAATAAATTTTATGATGTTGATTCATATACGGTAGGCGAAGGTGAAGCAGTAAACTGGGGCATGAAGGATATCCCATTCTTCAAGCAATCGGCGGCGCTTATGTCTGAAATGCCGCAGCCATTTTATACGCGTATGATTACATTGACGAACCATTATCCGTTCTATTTAGATGAAGAGGATAAATATATTAATGAATACAATTCAAACTCAGGTACGTTAAACCGCTATTTCCAAACAGTTCGTTATATGGATGAATCGATTAAACTATTCTTTGAAGATTTAAAACAACAAGGTTTATATGAAAACTCGATTATCGTATTGTATGGTGACCATTATGGAATTTCAGAAAACCATAATAAAGCGATGGCCATGTATTTAAATAAAGAAGAAATTACACCGTTTGATAGTGCGTTACTTCAGTCTGTACCGTTATTTATCCATATTCCAGGATCAAATGATGGTGGGGAAATAACACAAGCTGCTGGGCAAGTTGATTTACGCCCAACGATTCTACATTTATTAGGTATTGAAACATCGAAGGATATGCAACTTGGTGCAGATTTGTTCTCTGAAGAGCATGAAGGATTTGTTATTTTCCGTGACGGTCGCTTCGTAACAGATGAGTTTGTGTATGCAAATGAAGTATGTTATGACCGTGCTACAGGGGAAAGTACAGACATTGCTGCTTGTCAGCCATATATTGACCGAGCAACAATTGAATTAGAATATTCGGATTCTATTATCAACGGAGATTTATTGCGTTTCTATGATCAACATACAGGAAATCTCATTGATAGCGGTGCAAAATAACGAAATAAATGGGCCGTCTGTAAAGCAATTTTGAGACGGAGCAATATGCAAAAAGGTGTCGATAAATTTACTTTATCAACACCTTTTCTTTATGATAGGTTCAGTAATAGAATCATTAAAAAACAGCTTAGCAAAGATGCTAAGCTGTTTTTTTAGCTATTAGTGGTGTACTGGTGGATAACCAGAATTTAGTACAGTCATAATTACGAACCATCCTAAAATAGCTGCTCCAGCGAAATGGAGTCCGATAGAAAGGATGTTCTTTTGTTTGATTCCTTGGAATGTGCCAACCACACAAATAATAGCAAGAAGACCGAAAATAATCATTAAAATCCAACTCATGATATAAGCACTCCTTTCGACATTTAATAAAATAAGAATGTCGCAAACAATATTCCTCCTATATTGTATAGCTTTAGGAAGAATTTGTCGAGGACTAAAAATGACGTTTATTTGAATTTCTGAAATTCAATGTATAATTAGTGTAGATTTTTGTTTAATATTTAATTCGTAGAAAATATTATTTTTATCGTATACAATTTAAAGGAATGAAATTACTTAGAAAGTAGGGAAAGATATGGCGAAATATAGCGTTCGTAGCTATTCATTAGGTCCGGTACAAACAAATTGCTATATTGTTAGCAATAAAAATAAGGAATGTTTAATTTTTGATCCCGGTGAGGAAGGAGAACGTCTTGTCAAAGATATTCGTGCAAATGGTTTGAAACCTTTAGCTATTTTTTTAACACATGCACATTTTGATCATATCGGTGCTGTAGATATTGTTCGAGATACATTTGACGTACCAGTTTATATTCACGAGAAAGAAGTAGATTGGCTAGGAGACCCATTGAAGAATGGTTCAGGTAAATACTTTGAGCTACCAAATTATAAAATTAAGGCACCATTAGCTGAACATATCATTCGCACGGAACAAACATTCGAAATCGCAGACTTTACATTTGAAGCAGTATTTACTCCGGGACATTCACCAGGTAGTGTATCGTATTTATTTAAAAATGATGGTTTTGCGATTGTTGGTGATACGTTATTTGAACGGAGTATTGGAAGAACCGATTTAATCGGAGGCTCTATGCCTATGTTATTAAAATCAATCCATGATAAGTTACTAACATTACCTGAGGGCACAATTATTTATCCTGGTCATGGAAGTTACACAACACCTGAAGCTGAAATGGAAAATAACCCGTTTTTAAATGGGTTTTAACTGACACTGTTACAATAGTATAGAGCAATAGTAAAGGAAGCAGAAAATAAGAAAAGCGTACCGCAATTATGCGATACGCTTTTTTGAAGTATTAATGTCCGCCTCCAGGTACGTGCATGAATGTTGTATAGTACGTAAATCCTGCGAAGAAGATTGTTAAATACGCACCGAAAATGTACATGTACATACGTTCTGAAAGGTTTAAGAAGCCTAATAATAAGAATAAACCTGTATTACCTACGAATAATAGCGAAACCTCGGGCATGTGTCCAAGATAGAACATAACGGCAAAAATACCAGTCCAGAAAGCCATAACTTTATACATATTGCTCATGAAAATTCCCCTCCTTCTGCGAGTGAATACAAATAGTCTCCCATATATTATAAATGATATGGATATATAATGTAAACTGCTAGTTAGGTGAACTTTGTGACAAACGCGTGTAAAAAAATGTCTCTTTTATTTAACTTGAATTTCATATTTACAGTATTGACATGTATGTAACATATTTTCAGTTTGAATAAATTCATTATGTGAAAATAATGCATCAATTTGCCCCCGCAAATAAGCTTCATGGAAAGTGCAAACTATTTCGGGGTAATGTGGTAACTGATTGCGGAAAGGGCAACTAAAAATCTTCAATTGGATGATTTTATTTGAATCTTGCTCCTCGATTGATGGAACATAGCCAATCAGCGCAGCACGTTCTTCTATTAATGCTATTTTTTCTTCAAATGTCAATGTAGCGTTTTTCTGCGCCAGTATTTTTTCCATCTCCAGAAGTCCTTGATTATAGGCGATTTCTTGTCCTTTTACTGCAGCATCATCACCAAGGGCGTTAACTAATTGTAATAGAATAGTTAGAAGTATTGGCTCTTCTCGTTTAGGGAATGTAAGTACAATGCCTTCTTCAGTTGCTCGATAAACACGACCAGGACGGCCACCTTTCCCTGTTTTTACAAAATCTGCAGTAATGACTTTTATTTCTGCAAGTTTTGTAAGATGGAGCCTTGCCACATTCGGATGAATTTGAAACTGATTGGCAACTTCTTGTACAGTAAATATACGTTTATGTTGCAACATAAAATTGTATATTTGAAATCTAGTTTCATCAGCCAACGTACTTGTTATTTTTAAAGGATGTAACATATTTACTTCACCTCATTTTCTCTCTTTATTATAAATTATCCTGTGCAGAAAACATACCCCTTTACTACGCTATTTTGTGCTTCATTACAGGAAAATACTAATAATGTCGAATAGTTTAGAAAAATGGTCCAAAATTAAATTTTGGCAATTTCTGTTCCTTTTTCTGAATATGCTTATTATAATGATGACATAGATAGCGATATGCCCATTATTAATACAAAAGAGGTGTATATGATGGAGCATGAAACAATTATTGCAGACCAAAGTGAACGGCTACTATTAAAGGCGTGCCATTTCGGTGCTTCAGATCTGCATTTAGTTCCAACAAAAGAGCATTATTCCGTACTACTCCGCAAATTCGGGAAGCTCATTCATGCAGGAAATTTACCAGATGAAACTGGGATGCGTATAATTTCCTACTTAAAATATTTATCTGCCCTTGATATTAGTGAAAAGCGTAAGCCTCAAAGTGGTGCTTTTCAAAAAGAAATAGAACAAAATATGTATGCTTTTCGCATATCTACCTTACCGTCCGTTTTTGCGAAAGAAAGTATTGTCGTTCGTGTATTAAGGCAAAATTTTGCTTACCCACTTGCATCACTTTGTTATTATCCTCAAACTGCTCATTTATTATCGAAACTTGTGCAACATCGCCAAGGTCTATTGTTGGTCACCGGTGCAACAGGCTCAGGTAAAACAACCACATTATATTCATTAGTTCAATATTGTCGTACAACGCTTTCCCGGCATGTCATTTCGCTAGAGGATCCTGTGGAAAGTAGCCAAGAAGAATTGTTACAAATTCAAGTGAATGAACGAGCAGGTGTTACGTATGCTGCCGGATTAAAAGCTATTTTAAGACACTCTCCCGACGTGATTATGATTGGTGAGATTCGCGATCGTGAAACCGCAAAAATTGCACTGGAAGCATCGTTAACAGGTCATCTCGTAATTTCCACTATTCATGCGAAAGATACAGTTAATTGTTTATATCGTTTAATGGATTTAAATATTTCAATTGAAGAATTAAGACAAGCACTCGTTGGTATCGTCGCTCAAACACTTGTAGATGTAGATCAGCTGGACGAACGGAAGGCGTTATTTGAAATTTTAAGCGATGACGTGTTAAGCGAAGCGATACTCGCAACGATGAATGGGGCTCCTTATTCGTTATCAAAGGAGTCGACCTTAGAGGAGCAAATATTACAAATTCAAAGGTCGCGAGTTTAATGTTGAAACGAATTTTTGACCTATGTCAGCGTAAAGAGCGAATTCGGGTCATTCAATTCCCTCAGCTTCTTATGAGAACAAGTACATTGCTTAAGGAAGGATATACATTTGCTGAATGCATTGAAATGTTACTACCTTACCATCTAAAAGATTATTCGAAATGGTCGCCAGTTATTGAGCAAGCATTTCAAGATGGTGCAGGACCGACAAAGATTTTTGAGTGTATGGGTATGAAAAGACAGTATTTATTATCAATCGACTTAGCTGAAATGACCGGAGATTTGTCACAAACATTATACGCTGTTGCCAATCAAATTCAGTTCGCTCATGAGACGAAAAATCGTATAACAAAACTACTTATTTATCCAACATTTTTATTTATATTAATCGTTGGTCTCTTCATTGCATTTCGCCTAAAGTTTCTACCAAATATTCAACAAATGATGTATTCGCGTACTGGATACAGTGAGACTTCAAGCATTCAATGGTCGAAGTTTTTTCTACACATGCCAGACTATATTATTACGATAAGTGTTGTAATCGTTAGTTTACTCGTTTTAATTGGGATACATGTTAGTCGTAAACGAATTGATATACAGTTAGCAATTGTATTGAAAATACCGTTTATACGCTATTATTGGCGATTGCTTATAACAAGACAGTTTTCAAGAACACTAGGTGAATTATTGTTAACTGGATTTTCATTGCAAGCAGCGTTAGAACATTTAATGGGCCAATCCCATCAAAAACAAATTGCTTATATCGCTTCTACTATACAGCAACGAGTGATTTACGGGGATTCACTAGCGCAGGCAGTGTTACTATCTGACTTTTTTTATCCGAAATTTAACCATTTTATTGCACATGGTGAACAAAGTGGGCTTTTAGGAAGAGAGTTAATGTTATATGCAGAACTATTAGATAGCAAGTTACAAAACGGTATTAAAATGACAACAAAAACAGTTCAACCAATGCTATTTATTATTATTGCTGTGTGTATTGTGGCGGCTTATTTAAGTATTTTGCTGCCGATGTACAACATGTTAGATGTAATATAGGGGGACAACTATGCTAAATAATAAAGGATTTACGCTAATCGAAATGCTAATTGTATTGCTAATTATTTCTATACTTATTTTAGTAACGATTCCGAATGTAACAAAGCATTTTGCGACGATTGATGAAAAAGGCTGTGATGCGTATGTAGCTATGGTACAGGGCCAAGTAGAAGCATATAAAATAGACAAAATGAAATTTCCAAACGTTTCAGATTTAATAGAAGAAGGGTATATTTCAACTGAAGAGGCAAAATGTCCAAGCGGTGAAGCAATTATTATTAAAGAGGACGGTTTAGTTATTGCGGAAGGGAAGCAGAAACCAACTAATCCGCAACAGGGCGGTGAAAATATACCGCAATGATGCGTGATGAGCGTGGTTTTACATTGATTGAAATGCTCCTTGTACTAATGATTTTTAGCATCATCACTATAATCGCCATTTCTTTTTCATACCGCTATGTAAAGGTTAATCAATATGAGCATGCAATTGAACAGTTGAAATTGACGCTACATGTAGCACAATTAACAGCACAACAAGAAAAGGTAGCTGTGTATGTTTATATAGGAGAAGGCAATAATATATTTTTAACTACAGCATTCAAAGAATATGAATTAAATTGGGAAATGCCTGAAGGGATGAATGTTTATTTTCACACAAATAGTGGCACTATTCGCTTTACCCATAATGGTAACATATCTGAAATAGGCAAAGTTGAAATTAGAACACCCAAAAAAACGATGATGTATAGTATTAACATGTCGAAAGGGAGGTTGCGATTCATTGAATGAACATGGTGTAACATTACTAGAAACTATACTAAGCATCGCTATTTTGTTGTTGCTAGCAATTACACTATTACCATTTGCGAACAGTTTACAAGGACAGCTTTTCGATAAAAAATTAGCGTATCGAGCGAGTGAAGTAGCGTATAACGGTATAAAAGAGGTTGTATTAACGGGCGTTACACAAGGATCAAGAACAATCGAAGGTGTCGAATACCAATGGTACTATCATCACAGTGAGATTTGTGTAGAATACGCCAACTTGAAAGGACCACAATTAACGTGTATCACATCGGACGACACGATTCTGGCTTTACATTAATTGAAGCGCTATTTCAGTTGCTGTTTTTAATAATATTTGCAAATCTCATCGGGTTTTTTATTGTAGAATTTTATAAATTAACATCGATTAAAGACGAAAGAATTGAAGCAGATTGGGAAATATGTGTGACTGATATAAACCGATATTTTACAGCTGATAGTTTTATAAAATTATCAGATGATGGCTTCGCAGTGTCAGTGACTAGAAATGATCAAAAATATGATATTCGCTTTTTGAATCAAACTTTGTGGAAACGCGAAAAAAACGGCAATGAAACATTATTAACGGGAGTGAAAGATGCACGATTCTCTCTAAACGGCAATGAGTTAGTATTAACAGCAAAGTTAGAGAATGGTGTGGAAAAGGAGCGAATATTTATTGTGGCACAATCTCCGGAATGAATATGGCGCGTTATTTCCGATTACAATCGTATTACTTTTTTTATTAACAAATGCTTGTTTAACGTATGCAGTCATTTATCATATGGAAATAAAAATTTATAACGCATTGGAATTGTCGAATGTTCGTGCTACGATTGATATACTAAAGGTATTAAAGAATGCGTTATAATTTTTTGAAGTGATAAAGAAGGTGACTGGCATGCGGAAAATTTATTTAGTAGGTTTTATGGGATGTGGGAAAAGTGCAATTGGACGAAGATTAAGCTACTTTTTAAAAATGCCCTATTATGATATGGATCATGAAATCGTTAGACAGCAAGGGATGACGATTCCAGAAATTTTCGAAAAGTATGGAGAGAAACGATTTCGTGAGATTGAAACGGAATTTTTAGAAAACTTCCGCAACGAAGCATGTATTATTGCGACAGGTGGGGGAGTAGCGATGAAAGAAGAAAATCGTCGTATTATGCGAAGAACAGGATTGGTTTTCTTTTTAGATGCTACATTTGAGGATATTTATATGCGCATTCGCAATGATAAAAATCGTCCAATTGTACAACGTTCTACAAAAGAAGAATTGCATGAACTATATCAAAAAAGAAGAAAGTTTTACAGAGAAGTTGGTCATATTCAAGTGCTAACAGAAAGTCGTTCAATTCGACAAATTGTAGAATATATAGCATTTCAAGTGAATCGTTTAAAAGGTGAATGATTTAGTTTTAAAAAATTCTAATTATTTACTTGTAAAATGATTACAAAAAAATATTGTCATAATATAAAGTGAAATGTTAGGATATGGATAACAACGTATGGATGGACTTAAATGTAAAATATGTAGCGGATGAGTGTACGGGGAGAGAACGTAATGTTGCGTCGCCGAAGGAGCAAATAGGGGTGCTATGAATCTCTCAGGCAAAAAGACTCGTACAGGACGCATCTCTGGAGAGCGCCGGAAAGCCGGCCACCAAAGGGGAAAGCCTATATATGTGGCATGAGCCAATTGTAGGTGTAACTTTCAGGTGCAAGGACAGAGAATTCCAATTAAAGGGATTCGTCTGTCTTTTTTTATGCCTTAATTTCAAACTGTCCATTCGAGTTGTTCCCGGCGTTTTCAATATTTGTTCGCTAGTAAAAGGGATGTCTTACGTTTCCCCGCCCTTTACGGACATTATTAAAGAGGCTATTCGTAATATTTAGTGATAAACCTTAGCAATAAGTAAAGTTTTTACAAGGAGGCCGATTATGAGCGAATTAAAACGAACACCATTATTTGATTGTTATGCAAAATATGGTGGAAAAACAATCGATTTTGGTGGTTGGGAGTTACCTGTACAATTTTCTTCAATTAAAGAAGAGCATGATGCAGTACGTAATCGTGCAGGGCTGTTTGATGTATCCCATATGGGTGAAATTTTTGTTGAAGGCCCAGGTGCTGAAGCATATTTACAAAAGCTTTTGTCAAACGATATTTCTAAAATCGCAATTGGAAGTGCGCAATACAATGCGATGTGTTATGAGAATGGTGGTGTCGTAGATGATTTATTAACGTATCACCTAGATGACAATCGCTATTTACTATGTGTCAATGCAGCAAACATTGACAAAGATTTTGAATGGATGCTTTCACAAAAGTTCGGTGATGTAACGATTACAAATAAATCAAATGATTATGCTCAAATTGCTTTACAAGGTCCGTTAGCAGAGGAATTATTACAAACACTAACATCTGAAAATTTAAGTAACATAAAATATTTTAAATTTAAAGAAAATGTTGAAATTTCAGGTCGTCCGGTGCTTGTTTCACGCAGTGGTTACACAGGTGAGGATGGTTTTGAGATTTACGGTACACCCGAAGCAATTATCGATTTATGGAATGAAATTTTGGAAGCAGGAAAAGAAAAAGGTGTCGTACCAGCAGGATTAGGTGCTCGTGATACGTTACGTTTCGAAACTTGTTTACCACTGTACGGTCAAGAATTATCAGAAGAAATTACACCACTTGAAGCAGGCATTGGCTTTGCGGTGAAATTAAATACAGACTTTATCGGTCGAGATGCATTAGCTACACAAAAAGATGCAGGTTTAAAGCGCAAATTAGTTGGGATTGAAATGACAGGTAAAGGGATTCCTCGTCACGGCTATAAAGTGTGGAAAGATGGTCGACAAATTGGCGAAGTGACAACAGGTACACAATCACCTATGACGAAACGCAATATCGGCTTAGCGTTAATGGATGCCAGTCTAGTTGCAATCGGTACAGAAGTAGAAATTGAGATTCGAGGTAAATTCATTCCGGCAGTTGTAGTTGAAACACCGTTTTATAAACGTGCAAAATAATCGAAAAGAGGGGCAAATTATGAAGCATCGTTATTTACCAATGACGGAACAAGATCAAAAAGAAATGCTTGAAACAATCGGTATTTCTTCAATTGATGAATTGTTTTCGGATATTCCACAAAAGGTTCGATTTAAAGGGCTTTATAACATTAAAGAGGCAAAGTCTGAAAGTGCATTAGCGAAAGAATTAACAGCGCTTGCTGCAAAAAATGCGGATACAGTGAGTCACGTGTCATTTTTAGGAGCGGGTGTATACAATCACTACAAACCAGTTATTGTAGATCACGTTATTTCACGCTCAGAGTTTTACACAGCATATACACCATATCAGCCGGAAATTTCTCAAGGTGAGCTACAAGCGATTTTTGAATTCCAAACGATGATTGCCGAACTAACAGGAATGGACTTAGCAAACTCATCGATGTATGACGGTGGTACAGCACTTGCGGAAGCGGGGATGTTAGCGGCTGGTCATACAAAACGAAAAAAGTTACTTGTATCTGGTGCTATTCATCCTGAATATAAAGATGTAGTGACAACTTATGCAGATGGCCAATCAATCGAAGTTATAGCTGTTCCAACAAAACATGGTGTGACAGATATTGATAGCTTAAGAGGCTTAGTAGATGATCAAACAGCTGCAGTAATTGTGCAATATCCAAATTTCTTCGGTCAAATTGAAGATTTAAAAGCAATTGGTGAAATCGTCCATGAACAAAAAGGGTTATTTATCGTTTCAGCTAATCCATTAGCACTTGGTGTTTTAACACCTCCAGGGAAATTAGGTGCTGACATCGTGGCAGGGGATGCACAACCGTTTGGAATTGCTGAAGCTTTCGGTGGGCCACACTGTGGTTTCTTTGCTGTAACGACAAAATTAATGCGTAAAGTGCCTGGACGTTTAGTTGGTGAAACAGTTGACGAGCAAGGGCGTCGTGGGTATGTTTTAACATTGCAAGCGCGTGAACAACATATCCGTCGTGATAAAGCGACTTCTAATATTTGTTCAAATCAAGCATTACTTGCACTTGCTGCATCGGTAGCAATGACAGCATTAGGTAAGCAAGGTGTACGCGAAATGGCCAAACAAAATATCATAAAAACCCGCTATGCAAAAAATGCATTTGAAGCAGCAGGATTTACGGTAGCATTCCAAGGTTCACATTTTAATGAAATCGTTGTAAAAACAAATAAATGTGTTACGGAAATAAATAAAGAGTTATTACAGAAGGGGATTATTGGTGGTTTCGATTTAGGGCGCGTTTATCCTGAGCTTGAAAATCATGCATTAATCGCTGTCACAGAATTGCGTACGAAAGAAGAAATTGATGCATTAGTAGCGGAAATGGGGGCACTACAATGAGTCATAACGAAAATCAACCATTAATTTTTGAATTAACAAAAGAAGGGCGTGTAGGGTATTCTTTAGAGCCACTAGACGTACCTGAAATCGATTTAGGGGAGCTATTACCGGCTGGCTATGCACGTGAAGAGCTAGCCGAGCTTCCAGAAGTATCAGAGCTTGATATTATGCGTCACTATACAGCCCTTTCTCGTCGTAATCATGGGGTAGACTCGGGGTTTTATCCATTAGGTTCTTGTACGATGAAATACAATCCAAAAATTAACGAAGCAGTTGCACGTTACAATGGATTTGCGCATATTCACCCATTACAAGCTGAAGAAACAGTGCAAGGTGCAATGGAGCTATTGTATGACTTACAACAGTCACTTGTCGAAATTACAGGTATGGATGAAGTGACATTACAACCTGCAGCGGGGGCACATGGTGAATGGACAGCGCTTATGATGATTCGCGCATTCCACGAAGCGAATGGTGAAGGTCACCGTAACAAAGTAATCGTACCTGACTCAGCACATGGTACGAACCCAGCGTCTGCGACAGTAGCTGGTTTTGAAACGATTACTGTAAAATCGAATGAAGACGGATTAGTCGATTTAGATGATTTACGTCGCGTAGTAGGGACAGATACAGCAGCGCTTATGCTAACAAACCCGAATACACTTGGTTTATTTGAAGAGAACATTTTAGAGATGGCTGACATTATTCATAGTGTTGGTGGGAAGGTGTACTATGACGGTGCTAACTTAAATGCGGTTATGTCAAAGGCACGTCCTGGCGATATGGGCTTTGACTGTGTTCACTTAAACTTGCATAAAACATTTACAGGTCCTCACGGTGGTGGTGGTCCAGGATCAGGTCCAGTAGGGGTGAAAGCAGATTTAATTCCATTCTTACCAAAACCAGTACTCGTGAAGACAGAAGAGGGTAAATTCCACTTTGATTACAACCGTCCGCAATCAATCGGTCGCGTGAAGCCGTATTACGGTAATTTCGGTATTAACGTTCGTGCGTATACGTATATTCGTTCAATGGGTCCAGACGGCTTAAAGGCGGTAACAGAATATGCCGTATTAAATGCAAACTACATGATGCGCCGTTTAGAACCGTACTTTGATTTACCATATAATCGTCACTGTAAGCATGAGTTTGTGTTATCGGGTCGTCGTCAGAAAAAACTAGGCGTACGTACACTTGATATTGCGAAACGCTTACTCGACTTCGGCTACCATCCACCAACTGTGTACTTCCCATTAAATGTTGAGGAAGGCATTATGATTGAGCCGACAGAAACGGAATCAAAAGAGACGTTAGATGCATTTTGTGATGCGATGATTCAAATTGCTAAAGAGGCTATGGAAAATCCAGAACTAGTACAAGAAGCACCGCATACGACAGTGGTATCGCGTTTAGATGAGACGCGTGCAGCACGTAACCCAGTTCTTCGCTATACGAAACAGGAAGCATAAGAACAACGCACAGAGCCCATATGTGAACTCTGTGCGTTTTTATGCGCAACGTTACATATCAAAATTTGTCGAATGAAACATAAGAGGTTCGACCTCATACAGCTGTAATATATAATAGGAAGAAACTCAAAATGATTGTTTACAAATAAAAAAGCCCCCGATGTAGAGGGGGCTTAGATAGCGTATGCTTATGCTTTTGCTTTTACTTTACCTGTCCAAGTTTTAAAGCCACCTTGAAGTTGGTAAAGTTGATTATAGCCTTTTTTCTTTAACATTAAAGCCGCACGTGCGCTTCGACCTGTGTTTTGACAGTATAAATATACTGGTAAATCTGGTCGGATTTCTTTGTGGCGTTGTGACAATTGCGTCATCGGTATGTTACGAGCTCCTAGAATATGACCAGCTTCGAACTCTTTTGGTTCGCGAAGGTCGATTAGTTGCGCTTTACGATAACCTTGAATAAACTCATCTTGTGTTAAGTTTGTTACAGCTTTTTTCAAGCGGTATGAATTAATCAATACGTAAGCGATAATAACAACTAGGATGACAGCAATTGTAATTAAAACATCTAGCACGTTTAAATTTCCCCTTTCTATCTCTCATATATATTATAAAAGAGAACTGAAAGATAGTCGAGTAAGATTACTAAAATGTACGCTTAAAGGAGAGATAAAATGGAGCAGTGGTACTTTATTAATTCAGGACCTTGTCGCCCATCATTCAATATGGCATTAGACGAGGCATTGCTAAATTGGCATAGCGAAAAGTGTATTCCCCCAGTTATTCGTTTTTATGAATGGAATCCAGCAACATTATCAATCGGTTATTTTCAAAAAGCACATCAAGATATTGATTTAGAGGCAGTCCGTCGTCAAGGATTAGGATTTGTAAGAAGACCAACTGGCGGACGTGCAGTTTTGCATGAGCATGAACTTACATATTCGGTTATTGTTGACGAAGAATATCAAAATATGCCGAAAACGGTAACAGAGGCTTATCGGGTAATAAGTGAAGGGATATTATTAGGGTTTCGAAATCTTGGTTTAGATGCGTATTTTAGCGTGCCTGATACGGAAGAAAAACAAGCGGATTTAAAGCAACCGAAAAGTGCGGTTTGTTTTGATGCGCCTAGTTGGTATGAACTTGTCGTAGAAGGAAGAAAAGTAGCGGGTAGTGCCCAAACGCGTCAAAAAGGCGTTATTTTGCAACACGGTGCTATTTTACTTGATTTAGATGAAGAGAAGTTATTGTCTGTATTTAAGTTTGCTAACGAGGAAATGCGTGAAAAAATGCGGTTAAAGCTTCCAGAAAAGGCCGTAGCAATGAATCGATTAGTAGACAAGCCATTTACTGTAGCGCAATGTATAACGGCGTTTAAAGACGGCTTTCGAGAGGCTTTGAAAATTGAACTAATTCCTTATGAACTTACAA
>JBJEFO010000222.1:33246-34521 GCA_051874135.1 Lysinibacillus sp. | reverse complement strand
AGAAAAAAGATTTATAACAGCTAAAGGGGGCTCATTGATGGGCACTGTGTTAGAGCAAACCATCCAAGTTGATCAGCTCAATAAAGATATTGAGCAATTCCCGCAAGTCCATCCGATTACACCGGACATGCATATTACGCATAAAGGTGTGTCACGTCTTGTGATGATTGACCGTTATTCTTTTAAGGATACGGAAAAGAAAACATTAAAGCCAGGAGATTTTGTTGTATTAACGGTAAAAGAAGATCCGAAATTCCCGGCACGTGGACTTGGAATTATCCAATCAATTAATACACAATCAAAAACAGCAGATATCTTAATCGAGGAAGATTTCCGTCATGTTCTAGAGAATGAAAAAGAACAATCGACAGGTATTATTACTCGTTCATTAGATATTATTGAAAAACCTTTAGAAATTTATTATGAGCAAATTGCGAAGCGCAATGCGACAGGATTAGCAGTAGTTGAAAAAACAGAAGAAGATAGACAGCATTGGTTTAACAAGTTTTATGAACAGCTTGTTAGCTTGAAATTTATTCCTGCTGGTCGTGTTATTTACGGAGCTGGATCACAAACAGACGTAACATTCTTTAACTGTTACGTAATGCCATTCGTTGCAGATTCACGCGAAGGTATTAGTGATCACCGTAAGCAAGTAATGGAAATTATGAGCCGTGGTGGCGGCGTAGGAACGAACGGTTCAACATTGCGTCCGCGTAACACATTAGCGCGCGGCGTAAACGGCAAATCGTCAGGTTCAGTCAGCTGGCTAGACGATATTGCGAAACTGACACACCTTGTAGAACAAGGGGGCTCACGCCGAGGAGCCCAAATGATTATGCTAGCAGATTGGCATCCGGACATTGTGGAATTTATTATTTCGAAAATGCAAAATCCACGAATTCTTCGATACTTAATTGAAAATACAACGGACGAGTCAATCATTCGCTTAGCAAAAGAAAAATTAAAGTTCAAGCCTTTATCAGCGCAAGAAGAAGCAATGTATCAAAGTATTGTAAACTTTAAAAACATTCAAGGATTAGGTGGTTTCAATGATGCAATCATTCGTGATGCAGAAGCGAAACTACGTGACGGAGGAACATACTCTGTGCATAATCCAGATTTCTTAACAGGTGCAAACATTTCCGTTACATTAACAAATGAATTTATGCACGCTGTTGAGAATGATTTAGACTTTGAATTACGTTTCCCAGATGTAGCGAACTACTCGCCTGAAGAAATGGCCATTTACAATGAAGAATGGCATAAAGTTGG
>JBJEFO010000222.1:30638-33146 GCA_051874135.1 Lysinibacillus sp. | reverse complement strand
GCTAATCCGAACCGAAGACAAATTGTAAAATTTTTGTCAGGGGCAACGCATAGATAGTGAACCTCTATTTAGAGAATATAATCTATCCACGAGACCGCGACATTACACATTTCAAAAGTAATTCGTCTCAAATTCCATGATGAAAAAGGTGATTTGTTTGAGTAATAGAGGTTATGCTGGATTTTATAAAGGCATTTATTTGAGAAGCTCTTATGAATATGCTTATGCAAAATACCTTGATTACAATAACATATCATGGAGCTATGAAGATGATAGCTTTGATATAGGATATAAAATTTATAAACCTGATTTTTTCTTTTACGATGAAAATAAAAGACTTACAAAAATTGTTGAAATAAAATCTAGAAACCAAAGGGCAAAAGATGAAGCAAGAAAAGCACTTGATATCATCAAACAAGAATACAATATTGAATGTGAATTACTGTCTTATGAAGAGTTATTAAGTTTATATAAAACTTTACCATTTTCACTTACATCTACTATTACTGAATGGATACAATCAGAAAATACAACCATTAATAAAGCTGCTCACGGTGAGTTAAATGGGCATTACAATCTAAAGCATAGTGAAACGACTAAGAAGAAGATTGGAGAGCATACAAAACAATTATGGGCTTCTGATAGTGAATCGAGAAGAAAGATGTTAGAAGGATTAAGAAAAAGTGGAATGAAAAAAGGATATATAAAAACTCAAAGAGAAAATCGAATATGCAAAGCATGCTCAAATGAATTTACAGTAATGATTACTTCAACTCAATTATATTGCTCGCAAAAATGTGCTGGTCAAACAGCTATTAAAAATGCAACTGCAAAATATGTTGAAAATAGAACAGCTATTCACAAAAACATAAGAGCATTTATTATTGAATGGTCAATCAATAATAAAGATATTGTATTAAATACACCTTTAAATAAAATTAAAACAACAATTGCTCCATTAATTAATGACATTCAAAAACATTTTGGTGTTAAAGATTTTAGAGTAATTTCTAAAGCAATTTTTGGAGAAGATCGTGGAAGAAAAGAATTGATTATATTTATGAAAAACGTGTGTAATGAAAATGTATGCTGAACTTGCACGAATAAAGAAGTGTAAGAACTAGAGGATAAAAAGCCTTTAGGATAACAAAACTGGAACAACCATTAGCACCATATTCAGTGTGTAACTTAGCAGCTGTTAACTTAGCGCAGTTTGCGATTAAAGACAGTAAAACAGTGGATTATGAAGCTTTACGTCAAACAGTAAAAGTTGGCGTACGTATGCAAGATAACGTAATCGATGCAACACCTTATTTCCTAGAGGAAAATAAAACACAAGCACTTGGCGAACGCCGTGTAGGGCTTGGTGTAATGGGGTTAGCGGATTTATTAATCTACTGTGAAAAGGAATACGGATCTGAAGAAGGAAACGAGCTTGTGGATGAAATCTTCAAAACGATTGCCATTGCAGCGTATGAAGCATCGATTGAACTTGGACAAGAGCGCGGTAGCTTCCCGTTCTTACAAGGTGAAACAGCAGCTGAAACAGCACGTTTACGTGAAGCATTTGTTAATACAGGCTTCATGAAGAAAATGCCACAACATGTACGCGATGGCATTCGTGAATACGGTATTCGTAACTCACATCTTTTAACTGTTGCACCAACTGGATCCACTGGTACAATGGTCGGAGTTGCAACAGGACTAGAGCCATACTTCAGCTTCACATATTACCGCTCAGGACGCCTTGGTAAATTTATCGAGGTGAAAGCGGAAATCGTACAAGAGTACTTAGCAGCAAATCCAGATGCAGATGAGCATAATTTGCCGCATTGGTTCGTGTCTTCCATGCAATTAACACCAGAAGCGCACGCAGATGTACAATGTATTATTCAAAACTGGATCGATTCTTCAATTTCTAAAACGGTAAATGCACCGAAAGGCTATACAGTAGAGCAAGTAGAGCAAGTGTACGAGCGTCTATATCGTGGCGGTGCAAAGGGTGGTACGGTGTACGTTGACGGAAGCCGTGACACACAAGTATTAACGTTAAAAGCGGAAGAATCTACAGCAGATGAGCAACTTGAGTTTGAAGAGTTAAAGCAACAAGAGGAAGAAGTGAAACGTGCTGTAGTATTAGTGGATACAATTGCGCCACTTATGCAAACAGACGTAACAATCGGCTCAGAAGTAGGAAATACATGCCCAGTATGCCGTCAAGGAACAGTTGAGGAAATGGGCGGCTGTAATACATGTACCAACTGTGGTGCACAGCTGAAATGCGGATTATAATATAAATTACAAGAAGTTGTCTCGTAACAGAGGCAGCTTCTTTTTTTATGTAACGAAAATATAAATGGTCCGTTTGTAAATGCTATGTAAATTTATTTTCTGAAATTAACAAAAACGAATTATTTTGAAGAACATGTATTGCCAATATAAAGAAATAAATATTCGGTTATTCATATTTTATACAAATTTCAATGGATAAGTATGTTGAAAAACTGT
>JBJEFO010000222.1:0-30538 GCA_051874135.1 Lysinibacillus sp. | reverse complement strand
GGCGTTAATTTTATTCCTCTATTGTTAAGGTAACGAAAGAAACTACTTGGGGGATTAATCAAACATGTGGAAAAAATCACTTTACTTTGTTTGCTTGACAGTACTATTAACTGTTCTTGTAGCTTGTAGTAATGAAGAAGATACAGCAGATACACAAACTGGTGGCTCGCTTGTAACGATTTCAGGCTCAACATCAGTAGGGCCTCTTGCAGAGAAGCTAGCTATGAAATATGAAGAACAAAACGACGTAAAAATTGAAGTAAACCAAATAGGTTCTTCGGCAGGTATTACAAATGCAATTAGTGGTGTTTCTCAAATCGGGATGTCATCACGTGATTTAAAACAAGAAGAGAAGGACAGCAATTTACAAGAACTAATTATTGCTTATGACGGTATTGTTGTTGTAGCGCATCCATCTAATCCTGTAAAAGATTTAACGATGGAGCAGGTGAAGCAAATTTTCACAGGTGAGATTACGAACTGGAAAGAAGTTGGTGGCAAGGACATGGAAATTGTTGTTGTTTCACGTGAGGATGGTTCAGGATCACGCGATGCGTTTCAAGAAATCGTAGGCTATGAATCAGGTCAGCTTATTAAAAATGCGATTGTGGCAAGTGGTAACGGCAATATTAAAACGACAGTTGCAATGAACAAGCATGCAATTGGATTTATTTCCTTTGAATACGTTGATGAATCAGTTTCGACAATGGCTATCAATGGTGTGCAAGCAAAGGCTGAAAATGTTTTAGCAGGACAATATGAGCTATCTCGACCATTTTTATTTGTGCATAAAGAAGATGTACCGGAATCAGCAAAGCAATTTATGGAGTTTATTTTAACGCCTGAAGGGCAAAAGATTGTTGAATCAGCTGGTGCAATTCCGTTAACGAAATAATTAGTCGTGGAGGACGAAAAAGTGGCAACACAACATACAAAAGAAATAGAACAACAGATTAGTAAAGGGAATGCACGAAAGTACTTTTTGGAGAAATTATCATCAAAAATTTTCTTAGCTTGTGCATTGCTATCCGTAGTTAGTTTATTACTTATCGTAGGATTTGTTTTTTATAAAGGGGCTAACCCGTTCGTATCAGGTGATTATAGCTTACTAAGCTTTATCTTCGGGTCAGAATGGGTACCGAGTGAAGATAAATTCGGGATTTTCCCGATGATTGTTGCATCAATTTATGCGACGATTGGTGCTTTAGTAATCGGGGTGCCGGTTGGTTTATTTACAGCGATTTTCTTAGCTGAAATTGCACCGAAGCGCGTGGCGAAAATAGTATCACCAGCAATTCAATTATTAGCAGGTATTCCATCTGTATTGTACGGAGTATTTGGTTTAGCAATTATCGTACCATTTTTACAGGACAATTTAGGGCTTGCTCGCGGGCAAAGTTTAATCGCGGTTATTTTAGTTTTAGCGATTATGATGCTTCCGACAATTGTAACAGTAGCAGAAACAGCGATTCGTGCGGTACCAAAATCATATCGTGAAGGTTCACTAGCACTGGGGGTTTCTGAAATTGGAACAATTTTTAAAGTTGTCGTGCCAGCAGCAAAATCAGGTATTATGGCTGCAATTGTGTTAGGTCTTGGTCGTGCGTTAGGTGAGACAATGGCTGTTATTTTAGTTGCGGGTAATTCATTAATTATCCCAACAAGCTTGACAGACAGTATACGTCCATTAACGACAAACATCGCATTAGAGATGGGGTATGCAGCAGGTACGCATCAAGAAATGCTATTTGCGACAGGTATCGTGTTATTCTCATTCATCTTAATTCTAAACTTTGTATTAGCTCGATTAACAGCGAAAGGTGGTCACTAAGGTGCGCCAAACGAAAGATAATTTACTACGCGCAATGCTTTGGGGCTCAGCGTTTGTATCAGTAGCGGTTTTATTAACGATTGTTGGGTATTTATTCTATAAAGGTTTTTCATTTATTAGCTTTGATTTTATTTTTGGTGATTATTCACCAGTAGGTGGCGGCGGGATTTTCCCAATGATTGTCACAACGATTTATACAATTATTATTTCATTAATTATTGCAACACCAATCGGTATTTTAGCAGCTGTTTACTTACAGGAGTATGCGAAGCAAGGTCGCTTAGTCCGCATTATCCGCTATGCAACAGAAAGCTTAACAGGTATTCCATCGATAATTTATGGTTTATTCGGTGCGGTATTCTTCGTAGCAATTTTGAAGTTAGGTATGTCAATTATTGCTGCTTCATTAACTTTAACAATTATCGTTTTGCCGGTTATTATTCGTACGACGGAGGAAGCGTTAAAAACGGTACCAGCATCATATCGTGAAGGTTCATTAGCATTAGGGACGACAAAGCTTCAAACACTTTATAAAGTCATTTTGCCGAGCGCAATGCCTGGTATTTTATCGGGTATTATTTTATCAATCGGTCGTATTGTTGGGGAGTCAGCAGCGATTTTCTTAACAGCGGGTACAGTAGCCGCGATGCCAGATAGTATTTTCTCATCGGCTCGTACATTAACAGTACACTCGTACTTAGTAACACAGGAATCAGGAGATATTGGTTTAGCAGCAGCGATCGGTATCGTATTAATTGTCATTATTTTAGCACTTAATTTATCGGCAACATATATTTCGAAAAAGTTCAATAAAGCAGATTATTAACGGAGGAGAATGGACATGGTCATGATGGTAACGGAGGTAGCAGCAGTGAACGAACAACAAGTTTCTACAACATCAGCGCAATCTAAAATTCGTGTCAATGATTTAAATTTATTTTACGGGGAAAAGCAAGCATTATTCAATGTATCATTAGACATTAAGGAGAAGGAAGTAACAGCTTTAATCGGTCCTTCTGGGTGCGGTAAATCGACTTTTCTACGTACGTTAAATCGCATGAATGATTTAATTGATGGTGTGCGTGTTATCGGTAACATTAATATTGATGGTGAAGATGTTTACACTTCAAATGATGTGATTAAATTACGTACAAAAGTAGGAATGGTATTCCAAAAATCGAACCTGTTCCCGATGAGTATTTATGACAATGTAGCTTACGGTCCACGTATGCAAGGCATTAAAAATCGTAAAGTGCTAGATGCTTTAGTAGAGGAATCTTTACGCGGCGCGGCGATTTGGGATGAAGTAAAGGACCGTTTAAAAACATCAGCATTAGGTCTTTCAGGTGGTCAGCAACAGCGTATTTGTATCGCACGTGCTATTGCGATGAAGCCCGATGTGATTTTAATGGATGAGCCAACGAGCGCTCTAGATCCAATTTCAACATTAAAAGTAGAAGAACTAATTACGCAAATGAAAAAAGACTATACAATCGTCATTGTAACGCACAATATGCAACAGGCTGCGCGCATTAGTGATAAGACAGCCTTTTTCTTAAACGGAGAGGTTGTAGAGTACGATGATACAAATGTGATTTTCTCTACACCAAAAGATCAGCGAACAGAAGATTACGTAACAGGTCGTTTCGGCTAAGAGGGGGAAATAGAAATGATTCGTGAAAGCTTCGAAAAAAATATGTTAGAGCTTCAAAACAAAATGGGTGAGATGGTGGAGGCGACAGTAGAAGCGATGGAAAAAGCCTTCACCGCACTCGAAACGCAAGATATGGCGATTGCTTTGGCGGTTATTGAGGAAGATGCGTACATTGATACACTTGAAAATGAAATAAATCAAATGGCAACATGGCTAATGGCAAAAGAACAACCAGTTGCGCGTGATTTACGCCGCATACTAAGCATGATTAAAATGTCTGCAGATATCGAGCGTATTGCAGATTTTGCCGTAAATATATCAAAATCAACGATTAGAATTGGCAAGACGGACTCACTACTTTCATTAACATCGTTAGTACAAATGAAAGATATTTCGATGGATATGCTGAAAAAGGCATTGAAATCATTTGTAGAAGAGAATATTGTGCTAGCAAAAGAAGTTGGTGACTTAGATGAACTTGTCGATGAAAAAAATTATCAAAACTATAAAGCGTTAATCGATTCGCTTCAACAACATCCAGAGCAGGCAGAAGAAATTGTACAGCTACTGTTTATTAATCGTTACGTAGAACGGACAGCAGATCATATTACGAATATGGCAGAGTCAACAGCTTACTTCATTAAAGGTCAATTATTTGAGTTAAACTAACGGAATCTTTGAAACGTGAAAGAGGACTAATTTATGAAAAAAAGGATATTAGTCGTAGAAGATGATCGTCATATGGCGGACTTGATTCAAGTACGTTTGAAAAAGGAAGGCTATGAAGTAGAGTGCGTGCATGATGGGGTAGAGGCGTTGCGAGCTGTGGAGCGCTATGTACCAGATTGTATGCTTCTTGATTGGATGTTACCGAAGATGGAAGGAATTGAAGTATGTAGACAAGTACGCTACCAACATGATTTTCCGATCATTATGATTAGCGCAAGAACGGAAGAATTAGATATCGTACTTGCCTTAGAGTTAGGCGCGTCAGATTACTTAACAAAGCCATTTGGTTTCCGTGAACTTCTAACACGTATGCGTATGCATATGAAACGATTTGAAAATGAACGAAAATATAAAGAATATGTGTCGAGTTTTTCAATCGGACCATTCCATATTGATTTAGTCGCTTTTAAAGTTTATAAAAATAGTTTAGAGGTACCATTAACACAACGAGAGTTCAAGGTACTTATACATTTAATGCAACAACGAGGCGATGTTCAGACGCGTGAACAAATTATAGAAATATTGGAATCTTCAAAAGGTGACCGACGTACAGTTGATGTCATCATTCGCCGGTTGCGTGAAAAAATTGAGAATCAGCCGAGTGCTCCAAAATGGATTAAAACGAAAAACGGTATAGGCTATTATTTTCATATTGATGCAAAAGAAGTCTCTTACAATTCGTAAGAGGCTTTTAGTTTAGGAAATAATCGATACCGTTTTTTAAGATGAGAACGATTGTCACGATGATAAATAAAATGCGTACGAAGCCGGTTCCTTTGCTGAGTGCAATTTTAGACCCCGTATAAGCACCTAAAATCATCGCACAGCCCATAATAAGCCCGTACGTATAGTTTACCGCTCCGAGTAATAAAAACATTGTCAAGGCTGCTATATTGCTTGTGAAATTAAGCAGTTTTGCGCTTCCGGATGCTTCGATAAAATTAAAACCCATAAAAAGCAAAATAAAAATTATAAATGAGCCAGTGCCAGGACCGAAAAAACCATCGTAAAATCCAAGTGCAATTAGAAGTAATAAACTAAGCCACTTTTTCTTTCCTGTTACTTTACCTGCTGTTCCGATTTTCCCAAAATCTTTTTTGATTAACGTATAAATTAATACAGCGATTAATAATAGCAAAACAAGTGGCTGTAAAATAGCAGGAGACACTTGATGAACCATATAGGCACCTAACATGGAACCGATAAAAACAAAAGGTACGATGGGCCCGAGCAGTTTTACATCAATTTTTCCTGCACGTAAAAATGTCATCATACTCGTAAAGTTGCCCATGGATGCAGCGAGCTTATTCGTTGCGATGGCAGTCGCAGGAGGCAGCCCAACGAATAATAGTGCAGGCAATGTAATGAGCCCACCACCGCCAACAATTGAATTAATAAAAGCGCCAATAAATCCGAAGAAAAATAGCGCGATAATCGAAAAAAGATCTATTTCCATTTGCATTACCTCACAGTCTACGTAACAAATGATATAACTTCGGAAATACTCTGTAAATAGGTTTTGAGATTGTAGGAAGTTTATTAAGTAGGTTACTCGATATGAGCAAAAATAAACCGTGAAAATTGCCAACAGCCGTTCGCGCTAGCTGCCAAACGAGCCGGCATCAACTACGTTGTCTCCATGGTTCGTTCTGCGCCCATCGTAAATGCGCGAACGACTAAATTATGATCTTCTATTAAACATCTTGATAATTTAGCAAAGTAAAAAATTGATACAACTCTTTAACAAGTAGGCTCCTTTTTTATAAATTAGGAGAACATTTATTAAAGAATCAAGAAGGGGAAGCTTTTGCCGTAGCGCGGCACAGCCACAGGAGCCACCACAGGAGATCCAAACAGGCCACGCCTGTTTTAGCTCCTGTGGTGGCTGTGGCAAAGCGCGAAGGCCATAGACTTGACTGTAAAAAATACTTGTTTTGAATTTTGCTCATTATAAGTAGCTTAGTTAAAGGAAGGATTTTGCATATAACTCGTAAAATATGATACAGTGAAGAAAGATTGAAAGTAAGGGTGTTTACATGGAATTTATTGCATTAATTGTTTTAGTTACGCTTTATCAATTTTTATTTATTCCCATTTTGAAAAAGAAGATTGGTTATATAAAACCGAGTGAACCGAAAGTGTTTTACGACTATAAAACGAAATGGCAATTGCCATTCGAATTAGTAGTTATTGCGTTATGTATTATCGCTATTATATTGTTAACGCCAGCTTTAGGACTGGCGACGAGCATTTTTATATTTATCGCGTTTGTGACGATTTTAGTGACGCGTGGTATATTAGAAAAGCGCTACGAAGCAGATTTCCGTCATTACGTAGTATCGTTTTCCCATGCGATTGCACTAACGCTCGCTTTTATTGGGATTGTTATTTATGCGTCTATAATGAAATAACACAAAAACAGGCTATCCGTTTATTGATAGCCTGTTTTTGTGTTTTAGTCGTGATTTAACGTTGTAGCGATTTGTGGGTTTTTCTCGACTTCATGTAATTTATTAAACGAAGCGATGGCCACTTCTACTTGGTCGTTTTTTGGTTCTTTTGTTGTTAATAGTTGTAGCCATAAACCAGGGTATCCTAAATAGCGGAGAACTGGGATATGACGTACTTTGTTTGTCGCTTGCAACACTTCAAACGAAATGCCGATGACAACAGGGATTAATAAAATACGTGATACAAGACGTACCCATAATGGATCTGTTGGCACTAAGAAATAAACGAATAACCCAACGATTACTGTAAATAAAATAAAGCTTGAACCACAGCGGTAATGTAGGCGCGATTGCTTTTGTACATTTTCGACTGTTAACGGCAGACCAGCTTCATAACAGTTAATAACTTTATGCTCTGCCCCGTGATATTGAAATACACGTTTAATAATCGGTGCCATAGAAATAAGATACAAGTAACTAAGCAGTAAAATTAATTTAAATCCTGTCTCAAGTAAAATTTGCACTGTTTTTCCTGGGAACCAAGGCTTTAGAAATTCTGCCAAAAACATTGGAACAAGTGTAAAGACAAATTTACCGAATAAGAAAGACAGGACACCAACAACGGCAACACCTAGCCACATTTGCAGCTTACTTACTTCTTCCTCTTCTATCGCATCTTCTTCACCCGGTGTTACATCATAACGTGAACTTGCAAAATCTAAATGTCGAGAGCCGAAGCCTGCTGATTCGATTAAGGCAACAACACCTCGTACGAACGGGATCTTTTTTAACTTTTGATAGATTGGTTTTTTCTCTTTTTTCAAATGATAATAGTCAATCGAATTATCATTTCGTCTAATTGCTGTAACCATATGATCTTGTCCTGTAAACATTACGCCTTCTAAAAGCGCTTGTCCACCGTAGACAGGTGTTTCCTTACTCAATATTGACACCACTCTCTATTAATCTCAAAATATTTACCTTTTTATTGTACTAAATTTTTTTAGAAATCACTACCTGTGTGCATAGTTTAAATTGTTTTGGATAGGCTGAACAAAATAGAGGTGATTTTTATGGGGAAAATTATACTTGCCACAAGCATTGCAAGTAGTTTGTTTTTAACGTTGATGCTGAAGATGTTACAATTTTTTAAATGGATTAAATGGCATCCTACCAAATTTTTGCACGTTGTAGATGATGCACTAACACGTTGGGTTGTACTTTTCGCTATATTAGCCGTTGCGTCAGCGTTAGTTTATCTCATTTTGATGAACATTCGCTTTGTACCAGCGATGGTTGTAGGCATTATCGTCGGGCTAGCTATTGCATTTGTTGCAGAGTGGATTATTTATGATTTACCTGCAGAGGCAAAATCATTCAAGCGCCTTTCGATTCCTTTCATCGTTGTAACCGTTACAACGACAGTTTTTATTGCAGAGACGGCTATTTTTCATCGTGAACAAATCGAAAAAGGAAATGAGTTGCCGTATGGTGCGTCTGTGATAAAATAAGGTGAGTATGAGGAAAAAGGGTGAGTAATGAATGAAGCTTTTCGTATTAAATGGACCAAACTTAAATCGTCTAGGAAAGCGAGAGCCGGAAATTTACGGCTCTGAGACGCTAGACGATGTAAAAAATAAATGTATGTTATTAGCGGAAGAGTTTAATGCAACCATTGATTTTCGCCAATCAAATCATGAAGGTGAATTAATTGACTGGATTCATGAAGCAGAGGATACGGGAATTGACGGTATAGTATTTAATCCAGGTGCATATACACATACGAGCATTGCTTTACGTGATGCTATTGCAGCGGTAAACGTACCCGTTATTGAAGTACATATTTCAAATATTCATAAACGAGAAGCATTTCGCCATGAGTCAAAACTAGCTGCAGAATGTGTTGGGCAAATTTGTGGTCTTGGTACATTTGGCTATGAATTAGCACTGCGTAAGTTTTTACATCAAAGATAGAGGAGAATTTAAACATGAAATTGGCAAAATTGCGCGCATCGTTAATCAATCAAGGTATAGATGCTTTATTAATTACAAATGACTATAATCGTCGTTATATGACAGGTTTTACTGGCACTGCAGGTGTTGCGATTGTATCACAAAATGATGCGGTATTTATTACAGACTTTCGTTATACAGAGCAAGCAGCAGCACAAGTCAAAGACTTCCGTATTGTGCAGCATACAGGCACTATTTTTGCGGAAGTAGCAAATCAAGTAGCGCAAATGAATATTCAAACACTCGGTTTTGAAAAAGATGCACTTGTCTATAGTATGTATGAGCTATACAAAAATAGTGTGAAAGCAGATTTAGTACCTGTTTCAGGATTAATTGAAAAAATTCGCTTGATTAAGACAGAACAAGAGATTAATATTATTAAGGTTGCATGTGAAATTGCAGATCATGCATTTACACATATTTTAGACTTTATCAAGCCTGGAAAAACAGAGCTTGAAGTGTCGAATGAACTTGAATTTTTCATGCGTAAACAAGGTGCTACAAGCTCATCTTTTGACATTATCGTTGCGAGTGGGGTGCGCTCAGCATTGCCACATGGTGTTGCAACAGATAAGATTATTGAACAAGGTGATTTTGTAACACTTGATTTCGGTGCATTATATAACGGTTATATTTCAGACATCACACGTACAATTGCTGTGGGGCAGCCTTCAGAAAAGTTAGTGGAGATGTACAATGTTGTACTTGAATCTCAACTATTAGCGCTTGAAAAAGTAGGTCCTGGCATGACGGGGATCGAAGCAGATGCAGTAGCACGAGATTATTTAAAGTCAAAAGGTTACGGCGAGGCGTTTGGTCACTCAACAGGTCATGGAATTGGTTTAGAAGTGCATGAAGGACCGGGGCTATCATTCCGCTCTGAAACGGTATTACAACCAGGGATGACGGTTACGATTGAACCGGGTGTTTACTTACCTGGCATCGGTGGCGTTCGTATTGAGGACGATATTTTAATCACAGAAAATGGTAATGAAAGATTGACGCATTCGACGAAAGAATTAATTATTTTATAATATTTGGAGGAATAACAAATGATCTCAGTAAACGATTTCCGTACAGGTTTAACAATCCTTGTAGATGGTAACATTTTCCGCGTAATCGATTTCCAACACGTTAAACCAGGTAAAGGTGCAGCATTCGTACGTTCTAAATTACGTAACTTACGTAACGGAAACGTAGTAGAAAAAACATTCCGTGCTGGTGAAAAAGTAGAAAAAGCAATGGTTGAAAACCGTAAAATGCAATATTTATATGCACAAGGCGATGAGCACGTATTCATGGATTTAGAGTCTTATGAGCAAACAACATTATCAGCAGCTCAAATTGAAGATGAGTTAAAATATTTACTTGAAAACATGGAACTTCACATCCAATCATTCCAAGGCGAAATGATCGGTATCGAATTACCAAACACAGTTACATTAGTAGTAGCTGAAACTGAACCTGGTATTAAAGGTGATACAGCTTCAGGTGGTACTAAACCAGCTAAAATGGAAACTGGCTTAATGGTTAACGTTCCATTCTTCGTAAACGAAGGCGATAAATTAATCATCAACACAACAGACGGTTCTTACGTATCTCGTGCGTAATGACACAATAAACAGTACCTATTCCTTTTGGGGATAGGTGCTTTTTTATTATAATAATTTCTTTTATGGAACTTATTTGGGAGGTAAACGTACTAATTAAATAGAGGGAAGAAGGAGATGAGATTGTGAATAAAAAAATCGCGCTTTTGTTTAGCCTTCTTTTATTTTTCATCGTTAGTTTAACGCACAATGAAGCATTTGCTAGTGCACAGCTCGATGTAAAAGCAGAGATAGGTATAAACAATCGAATTAAACAAGAGCAAGCAACGCCGCTTACAGTGACTATTACAAATAACGGAGATAGCTTTTCCGGTGATTTTGTCATTGATGCAGAAGTAAGTTATAACTTGGGATCTGCGCTCGTATACCCGCTCGATATCGCAAGTGGGGAAAGTAAAACGTTCCAAATATATTTGGACGGTTATTCAGACAATTTAATTTACAACACACAAAGAGCGGATTATTTTCATTTTTATGAGGGTGGCATAGAAAAAGGTGAAAAGATTGAATATTCCGGCGACCATTATGTCACACCGAGGATGCTTGATTATGATTCGAAATTAATTTTTGTTGTGACAAACAACGAAGACCGACTAAGTGGCGTGAAAAAATTAAACCAATTCACGGTCATGAATACAGAAGTTATCTTTATTAATGGACCGAACAATCCGTACTTAGCGGAAGATGCAAGAGCGCTCCAAATGGTCGACTTTATTATGTTTGATGAAATTGCTATTAGTGACTTAAACGAAAAGCAACAAAGTGCGCTTTATAGTTGGGTGCAACAAGGCGGAACGATTTTACTAGGTACCGATGATTTTGGAACAGGTGCAGCAGGTATTTTCGAAGACAGCCTGCCTCTTGTTTTTGACAACACTGAGACGACAATTGCAGCACAAGATTTAACGAAATTTACTCGTAACGGTGTGTTTACAGCAGATGTAAACGTAAGTCGCGCTACTTTAAAGGATAGTGGTGCAGTTCACATTGCAGTAAATAATACACTATTAGTCGGTCAAGCGGACATCGGAAAAGGCCATTTAATGCAGACGACCTTTTCATTAGGGGATGAACCGCTATCGAGTATGGCAGGTTACGGTAAATTATTAGCTGAAATTTTATCCCTTACGAATTACAATAATCAGCACGTAGTATATCAAAATGTAGCTGGTCATGCTGGAGAGTGGACGTACTTCAATGAGCTATTCCCATCATTTAAATTTAATGCCGGGTTAGTCATTACAATTGTCATTATTTATATGATTTTAATCGGGCCTGTTCTTTACTTCATTTTAAAACGTTTCGACAAACGTGAAAAAATGTGGATTTATGTTCCGGTTATAGCGATTGTTACGTCGCTGCTATTTTTCGTATTCGGTGCTAAAGATCGATTATTAAACCCTCAAATACAACAGATGGCCTTATACGAAGTACAGGAAGACGGTACATTAATTGGCTCTTATACGAACGCCCTTTTATCAAATAAGGGAGGCGATTTCATCTATGAAACAGATACTAAAACGACAGCAATTGCATACGGAAATAATAATAATTTAGCTTCTAGTGAACTACATAAAAATTCGTATATACAACAAATAGCAAATGGTCAACAATTAACGTTAAATAATATGGATTATTGGTCTGTTCAATCAATTGTTGGGAAAACGACGATTAGTGAAGCAGGAAAGTTTGACGTAAAATTGACGCTTGCTAATGGCGTTTTATCGGGGACGGTTACAAATAACTTACCCGTCGATTTAAAGCAAGTGAAAATATTAAGTGGTTGGAAGGAATATGAGCTCGGTGACATCAAGGCAAATGAAACAATTGAAGTCGAGCAGGAGATAAATGTCCAAACAATGTCAGCCCCTGTCCATTCATATAACTATAATTACGATGTTTCTTCTGCGGAAGAATTACTAAGCTCAAAGTTAAATCAAATTCAAGGCTCTGCGACAGAAGCAATTGCTTATAAAAAATCACCTGCTATTGTTGGATGGTCGGATGTTTCGATGGCTCCAGTACAACTTTTAGGCAATGCTAACACATCGACAATCAGCTATTTCGTGCAATCAATTTCACCTGAAGTTATTCTCGGAGGGGACGTCAAATTTACAGTAGATGATATTTTAGCATCTATCGAAGCGCTAGATAATGCGCATTACGGCTATATTGAAAATAACAATCTTAAAGATGTTTATATGAGCGAAGGTGATTTCCGCGTCATTTACTCATTGATGGCAGAAATTGATTTACAAAAGTTTTCGTTTGAATCATTAAAAATTCAATATAAAGATAGTATGATTCATGCAGAAATTTATAATCATCGTACGGACTCTTATGAATCGCTTGATAGCACGAATGTGGAGCTAACAGACAATGTAAAAGATTATATAGACGATGAGCGCCAAATTATTTTTAAAGTGTCGCGCGTTGGTGTAGATAATGGAATGCCAGTACAACTTCCTACAATCGTGCTGAAGGGAGCTGCTCAAAAATGATTGAAATTCGTGGATTAACAAAGAAATACGGCAATTTTACGGCACTGGATGCTCTAGATTTAACGATTAAAGAAGGTGTTGTTTTCGGTTTTGTCGGTGCAAATGGTGCAGGAAAATCTACTACATTTTCTATTTTATCTACACTTCTCGCCCCGACAAGTGGCACTGCTTATGTAAATGGTGTCAATGTAGTTGAAAATCCGGTTGAAGTAAGAAGACAGCTCGGTTATATGCCAGACTTTTTTGGTGTATATGATCAATTAAAAGCTGATGAATATTTAGATTTTTACGGTGCAAGTTACGGGCTTTCTGCAAAAGAACGAGAAAAATTAATTCCGGAGCTACTGGAACTTGTGAATTTAACGGATAAACGATACGAATATGTCGATTTATTATCGCGCGGGATGAAGCAACGACTATGTTTAGCTCGTACGCTTATTCATGATCCGAAAGTGCTCATTTTAGATGAGCCTGCATCGGGGTTAGATCCACGTGCTCGCAGTGAAATGCGTGATATTTTAAAACATTTAAAAACGCTCGGTAAAACAATTTTAATTTCATCACACATTTTGCCGGAGCTAGCAGAAATGTGTGATGAAATCGGCGTACTCGATAAAGGGCGGTTAATTGCACAAGGAAATGTAGCGACGATTCAGGCGCAATTAACGGGAGATAAAGAAATGACGATTAAAGTCATTAGCGATGTAGCAAGTGCTGTTCATCATTTTGAAGAGGATCCGAATATTAGCACGATTGAAGCAAACGTAGAAGACGGTATCATTACCTTTTTATACAAAGGTACAAGAGAACAGCAAGTTACGATGTTGAAAAAAGCATTGCTAAATGATATTGCCATTTATAGTGCAGCTGAAATTGAAAAAGATTTAGAGGACATTTTTATGGCTATTACAAAGGAGGCGCAAAACGATGCTGCAAAAACTGTATAACCCGGTATTGATGAAAGAGTTGAAGTTGCGCTTCCGCTTCTTTAAAAGTATTACAGGCTTAATGTTTTATTTATTAGCGCTTTGTATAGTTGTAACCGGATTTTTTATGATTGTCACGCAATTTAATGGAAGTGGTTATTTTAGACCGTCTGAAAGCTTTATTTTATTTATGATGATTTCTGTGCTGCAAATGGGGCTTGTCATGTTTATCACCCCGGGGTTAACAGCTGGTGCCATTAGTACAGAAAGAGAAAAGCAAACACTCAACATGTTACTCATGACAACTCAGAGCTCATGGCAAATCATTTTCGGGAAATTAACATCGTCTATTGCATTTTTAGGGCTATTGTTAACAGCGGGATTACCGATTTATAGTATCGTATTTTTATTTGGTGGTGTGTCACCGGTACAATTAGTAACGATTTTCTTCTTTTATTTTGTCACAATGCTTGCTATCGGAAGCATCGGAATCTTTTTCTCAACAGTAACAAAGCGGACGATTACGTCGATGATTGCGACTTACGGTGCGATGATTTTTATAGGTGGCTTTACAGCATTTTTCTATTTCATTGGTCTTGTTATCGATCAATCGTCGATGGCCGTTACGAGCTCAACTTATACACCGTTCTCGCCAATCACGTATTTCTGGGCAAGTATTAATCCAGGGGCGCTCATGTTAACGATTTTATCGAGTGATATGGGAGAAGCGCTTTATGAGACAACAGGTGTTCGATTGCCAGTATGGATTCCGTATTTAATTTTTTATGTAACGTTAACGGCGACAATGCTTCTACTGTCAGTGAAAAAACTTCGTGTCAATATGAAACGAGGATAAGGAGGGGCTAGCATGGATGATAAGAAACGACTATGGAAAGCTGTATCATCCGCTCGTCGTAGTCTGCTCTTCGAAAAATTACTAATAGGTGCTCAAAAAGGACTGCTTTATGCGGTCCTTTCAGCTACGATTATTTACATCATTTCACGACTCTTTGTGTTACCTTACTATAGCCGCGTCGCAATAGGTGCAGCAGTACTGGCATTTTTATGGCAAATAATGCGTGTTATAACGAACCGTTTATCCAAAAAAGAAGCGCTTATAACACTTGATTCGTACTTTTCACATAACGAACTGCTAACCGCTTTAACGGCTAAAGAGGACAATACACTCGTACAAAGTTTAATAAAAAAAGCATTTGCGCAAAAAGATGATGTGCTGTTAGCTTTTAAAAAACGGCCTAAAAAAACGTTACAGCCGAAAATGCTTGCTAGTACATTTGGTTTGTTAATGCTCCTGTTATTGTTAGTTGCGTTACCAGCAGCTACTCAGCAAGAAGCAAAAGTTGTCGAGGCAGACCGTGACATTACGAAAGAAATTAAAAAAGATGTAGATGAGCAATTGAAAAAAGAGCTATCAGAAGAAGCAAAAAAGGAACTCGCGGAACTAAAGAAAGCATTGCAAGAAGCAGAAACGAGTGAGCAAGCATTAAAGGAGCTTGTGAAGAAGCAAAAAGAACTAATGAAGCAACAACAGCAGCTTACCGAACAACAGCAAACAAGTGAACTTTCACAAGGCGATTTACAACAGCTAAATGAACTCGCTGCTTTAAATAAGGAGCTTGCTGCTACTGCAGGAGAAGCACAGTCTGAGTTAAGTAAGCTAGGGAAACCAGTTGATTTAAACTTGCAAAAAACGATTGCCAATATGAACAGTGCATCAACGTCGAGTCCGAGTAACGCCCAGCAAGGAACGACTGCTTCTAACAGTAACAATAATAATGCACAAAGTACTAGTAACGGTCAAAGTGGCGGAACAGGACAAGGAAACAGCGCGTCTTCCACACAAGGCAATACCGGTAGTCAATCAGGTAATAACGGGCAGGGGCAACAAGGTAGCGGTAGCGGTTCTGGTCAAGGCCAACAAGGCTCTGGAAGCGGTAATGGTTCAGGCTCTGGTAACGGTAACAGTGGCTTACGAGGGGGAACAGGATCAGGTGGACGTGATTTACTAGCCGTTCCAAATCGAATCGGTGGTTCAAGTGACACGACGATTGATTCTGGCAATATAGGAGAAGGCGAGACGATTGAGGAGAAAGGCTTTGTACCTGCAATCAAAGGTGATATTCGTCCTTACGGGGAAGTAGTAGGCACATATAAAGATAGTTATATGCAATCGACAGAACGCTTGCAACTTCCGAGCGATTTGCAACAAATGGTTCAAAATTATTTTACATCGATAGAAACAGAGTAGGGGGGATCGTTATGACCTTTAACGAACAGCAATATGAACAAATGAGTAAGGCGTTATTAACGGTAAAAGAGGAAATTAGGAAGTTTATTGTCGGTCAAGAAGAAGCTGTAGAATTTACACTATATGCGATTTTAGCTGACGGTCATGTATTACTAGAAGGGCTTCCTGGACTTGGGAAAACAATGCTCGTTCGAACAATTGCTAATGTCCTAGATCTTAGCTTTTCTCGTATTCAGTTTACGCCCGATTTAATGCCAGCAGATATTACAGGAACGAGCATGATTGAACGGTTGGAAAACGGCAAACAACAATTTACGTTCCAAAAAGGGCCGGTTTTCAGTCAAATTGTATTAGCTGATGAAATTAACCGTGCGACACCGAAAACACAAAGTGCTCTTTTAGAGGCGATGGGTGAAAAAACGGTAACGGTACTTGGCGATACAAAGCCAATGGAACGTCCATTTTTCGTATTAGCTACACAAAATCCAATCGAAATGGAAGGAACCTACCCGCTACCAGAAGCCCAACTTGACCGTTTCTTATGTAAAGTGCTGCTTCCGTATCCAACTAAAAAAGATTTGCTGACGATTATGGAAAGAACGACGGGTGCAGTATCTGCAAGGCTATCGAAAGTGATGGATGATGAGCAACTACTTGAAGCGCAACAAATGGTAAAAGAAGTCATGATGGCAGAAGACTTACTTGCTTATGCAGTCGATATCGTCATGGCGACGAATCCATTTAATGACGATGCACTTGATGAGGTGAAGCAGTTTGTCCAGTACGGTAGCGGTCCGCGTGGTGTACAAAGCATTATAAAATTAGCGAAAGCGCGTGCATTAATAAATGGCCGCTTCCACGTATCAGTTGCTGATATTAAAGCTGTAGCGAAGCCAGCTCTACGCCATCGAATTTTACTCAATTATGAAGGTGAGGCAGCTGAAAAAACGACAGATGATATAGTCGACTTACTATTATCCAAAGTACAGCAAGGGGCATCCGTATGATGAAGGAGCTACTGTTACAACAGGAGTGGCTAAAAAAAATCGGCTCTAGTAAACTGGCGACAAAATCGAAGCTTCGTGGTCACCATAAAGGCTCGCACCGCTCTAATCGTTTTGGCTCATCGATGGATTTCAGTGATTTTCGAGAATATCACCTAGGGGATGATGTACGTCAAGTTGACTGGAATGTATACGCACGAACAGAGAAATATTTCATTAAACGCTTTTTAGATGAGCAAGAAATGCGCGTGCATATTTTATTAGATGGGTCAAAATCGATGATGCAGCAAGAAAAATGGTTGCTTGCTCGTCAATTAACGCTCGCACTCGGGCAACTTGTATTGCAAAATGATGACCGTCTTTCATTTTCTGTTATTTCCGAGGAAAAAATTGCACCGTTTCGAAAAAAAGGTTCAACATATAAGCACGTATTTGCACATACAATTGCAAACTTACGAGAGCCTACATTAAAGGACTCTTTTGTCCAGCACGCAATGAAGCATTTATCGAAAGGTCAAACGGTACTAATCATTATAACGGATGGGCTTGAGCCAATTGAACAATGGGAGGCACTCATTCAACGATTGCCACGCTATGCAGGGGATATTCGCATCGTTCAAGTTGTGACGCAAGAGGAGATGCATCCAACATTTACAGGTGATATAGAGCTTTTTGATATTGAAACAGATGAAAAGTTCAATATTTCAATGTCTAATCAAATTGTCGAGCAATATATCACTAAAAAATTAGAGCACGAAAAAAAGTTCCAGCTTCTTTGCGCTAAATATGGTATTACAACAATTCAACTTGTTGCAGAAGATGGCTTTTCAAATGCTTTTTTCCACAGGTTAAAAAAAGCGAACTGGATTATGTGAGGTGACGATGAATGGGCTTTATGAATTTCGCTTTTATCGGGATGATTATTTTTCCTATCATCGTCCTGTTATATTATTTCTTTCGAAAAAAATATACGAAAAAGACCGTTTCCTCCACGCTTTTCTGGGAGGAAATTATGCAGGAGACAAAAGCTTCTCCGTATTTAAAAAAGCTTCAAAAAAATGCACTTTTGTTTTTGCAGCTAGCTGCGTTACTTTTGCTTGTATTCGCATTAATGAAACCTTACATAGCATCTACGAAAATCGCTGGCGAGCAAGTAATTTTTGTCGTGGACACATCTGCAACGATGCTCGCAGGCAAAGAGCAGACGACGTTTGAACAGCATAAAGAAACGATGAAGCAATTAGTAAAAGATATGGACGGGCAGCGAGTAACACTCGTAACAACAGGAAGCCAGCCTACTATCTTGTTACGTGAAGAAACAGATGCTTCCACAATTGAAAAAACAATCGATTCATTGCAAGTAACGTATGAGGAACAACATATGGAAAAAGCAATTGAAGTCGTGCAAGCGTTTATCGGTCAAACGCCCACAGCTATTTATGTGTTTACCGATTTTTTAGAGAAGCAGCAATTACCGGTTGAAAGTGAATTTGTTGAGTGGCATGTGTACGGACAAACGGAAGTGCTTGATAATGTAGCAATTACGAAGTTCGCTGCAACAGCTAATGGTGAGTATACGACTGCACTCGTACAGCTTACAAATGAAACAGCTGAGCCAAAAAAAGTGGCAGTTAATTTATATAGTGAAAACGAATTGCTTGCCTTAGAAGTAATTACGCTTGAAGAAAACGATAGCGCTAGTCATTTATTTGATCAGTTGCCGCTTGCACAGTCGATTACAGCTAAAATTGAAGTCGAGGATGATTATGTAGTAGATAACGAATGGACGACAGTAATTCAACAAGAGGAAATGGAAGTAATGCTTGATCCATCGATGCATGCACTTATTCAAAAAGGATTTGTTGCGGTTTACGATCAAGTGCTATTTTTTGATCAAGCGACATTACAACAAGCAACTGAACAGGCTTTACTCGTTTCAAATGATACGAAATTATTAGACGGCGAGCATGCTGTTATTTTAATTGGTCGCAATGATGTAGAAAGCAAGGAAATCCAAGCTTTTGCAAATCAGTCCGCCCATGCATTGTTTAGCTTTAGTTCATTGCAAGATGTATATGTACAATCCGTTTATCCACCATTTGACGATTTTGAAACGATTGCAACAGTAGGTGAAGAGCCGTTTATTCAGCTTTCACCAAAAGGGGATATTGTCATATTAGCAGACTTGCAGGCAACAGATTGGCCATTACATCCTTCATTTCCGTTGTTTTTATGGAGCGCGGTACAGCAAGTTTCAGCTTCGGGTGATAGTATCGGTAGCTTTACACCGAAACAGTCCGTTTCCGTTGCATTACGTGAAACAGAATGGTCGATTTATAACGATGAAGGACAATACGTATCATCGTTTACAAATGGCAAACAATTTGTTGCACCGGAAAAGCCGGGACTATATGAACTATCGTCAGACGATGAATCAAAACTGTTTGCAACTGTGCTATCAGGAAATGAACGCCACATCCAAACAGGCGAAAATTATACACTTGGAAAATTAACAAACGAAAACGATGAAGTCGAAACGTCTACCTCTTTCGTACCGTATATCGTATTCATTATTTTGCTGCTTCTGTTAGCAGAATGGGAGGTGCAACGTAGACGTGGATTTACGAATTGATGCTCCTTTAGCCCTTATATTATTTATCCCAGTGATCGTTTATTTCGTATTTGTATTAAAACGACATAAAGCTCAGTGGAAAAAACTGCATTACGTTGTATATGCATTGCGTATTGCGGCGATTAGCTGTTTAATTTTTGCGTTAGCGAATCCGTATATTTTATTGCCAATTGATAAAGAGCAAGTACTGTTTTTAATCGATCGCTCTGCTTCAACGAGTGGCGAGGAACATACGGCGACACAGTTTATTCAAGAGGCGCTTACTAACAAAGAAGAAAAGCATGAAGTAGGGGTTTATTCCTTTGCGGATACGTTAAAAACCGAAGCCCTGCTATCAAGTGAAGTAGAAACGATACCACAATTATCGACAATGACATCTGTTAGCCATACGAATATAGAGGAAGCGTTGAAAATGGCAACGAGCATTGCAGATAAACAAAAGGCGACGCGAATTGTACTATTAACAGATGGCAATGAAACGAACGGGGAAGTATTACTAGAAGCGAATAAATATGCGAATAGCAATGTTTCTGTTGATGTTGTACCGCTCGAAAAAACGATTAATGAAGATATTGTGTTAGAAAGCTTTGAAACACCACAAGTAGCATACGATGGTGAACAACAACAGCTCGTTATGAATGTGTATGCTGAAAGTGAAAAACAAGCTGAACTCATTTTATACGAAAACGATGAAAAGATTTTGCAGCAAAGTGTGGCGTTACAGACAGGGAATAATCGCTATACATTTAGCCATATTAGCAGGGCGACGGGGCTTGTTAAATATGAAGCGCTCGTGCAAACGGCGAACGATGCGTTTTTAGAAAATAACAAATTAACGAGTGTGACGACTGTTCAAGCATCACCGCGCTTATTAATTGTGAAGGATGATAAAGAAACAACGGCCATTCCACAACTCATTGGCACGAATACGATTGATTATGCTGTCATAGATGCTACGATGCTACCGACATCGTTATCAAGTTACTTAGCGTATAACGCCATTATTTTTGATAATGTTTCAGCTCATACAGTTGGCGAAGCGAAAATGGAAGTAATCGAGCAAGCGGTAAAGCATTTTGGTGTTGGTTTTATGATGGTAGGCGGTGAGCAATCGTATGGGTTAGGTGGATATTTCAAAACGCCGATTGAAGAACTATTACCAGTTGTCATGGACGTGCAAGGCAAGCACGAAATGCCGTCATTAGGACTTGTACTCGTAATTGACCGCTCAGGGAGTATGGTTGGAAGTAAGCTAGAGCTGGCAAAAGAGGCAGCAGCACGCTCAATCGAATTATTACGTGATGATGATACGCTCGGTGTCATTGCATTTGACGATCGACCGTGGCAAATTGTCGAAACGGCTAAACTAACAGATAAAGAGGAAGCGAAGGATTTAGTGCTGTCGATTCCGGCTGGTGGCGGTACAGAAATTTACAGTTCACTCGCACTAGCTTATGAAGGGCTGCAAGATTTAAAGCTGCAGCGCAAACATATTATTTTGCTGACGGACGGTTACGCGGCGACAAATAGTACGTATGATGACTTAATAGAAGTAGGATTAGAGAAAAATGTAACGTTATCAACCGTTGCAATCGGACAAGATGCTGACGGAAATTTACTAGAATCACTTAGTGAAATGGGGAATGGACGTTTTTATGATGTTGTCGATGAAACGACGATCCCTTCTATTTTATCAAGGGAAACGTCGATGATGACGAGAACGTATATTGAGGACAATCCATTTTATCCGATTATTTATAATGCGGATAAGTGGAATCATTTATTTGCCGATGGTGTAGCACAAATGAATGCATACATCGGTACGACAGCTAAACCGATGGCAACAGTTGTAGCAGAAAGTGAAAAGGAAGATCCTATTCTTGCTACTTGGCAGTACGGTTTAGGAACGACTATTGCTTTTACGTCTGATTCATCTGGTGCGTGGGCTGGGCAGTGGGCAACGTGGGCGAAGTGGCGAGAGTTTTGGCAAACCGCTATTGCAGAACTGTTACCGAGTTATCATGATGTAGCCTATTCCGTAAAGTCAGATGGCAACGGTCAATTTACGATTACCGACGTATCGAATGAAGCAGCTTTTTTAACAATTGTTGCCGTTAATGAAACGGGTGAGGAGTTACCGATTGAAACGGATGTGTTGTCTGCTAGTAAAATGAGGGTGTCTGTTGAAGGAGATCCAGGTCTTGTGTTTTTTAGTATTATTAATAAAGACGGAGAAATGTATAAAGTCGGTGTACAAATGCCGTATAGCGATGAATATAAGCAACGTGCTACAAATACAGCATTGCTACAAACGGTTGCTGAAGTTAGTGGCGGGAAAGTACTAGAATCAGCAGGGGATGTTTTCCGACCGTTTGAATATAAAGGATCAGAAAGCCGTTCTATTACAACTTGGCTACTTGTCATTGCATTACTGCTATTCTTTACGGATATTACGCTAAGACGATTTGGCTTCTCATTTAAACGAAAACAAGTAGCGACGTCTCCAGAAGTGGTACAAGAACAGACATCAAATGTAAGTGAAATATTAAAACAATTAAAAAGAAAATAATAGTTAATAGGGCGTCCCATTGATATATCTTTGGGACGCCCATTCGTTTAATGTGTAATTTTACTCATTAATAACTTTTCATACAATCACATTCGTACTGTAGATTATTTTGTGGAAAACGTTTACAATTTTTATATGAGGTGATAAAAATGCTAAAAAGTTTTAATATTCATAAACGGATTATTCAAGCACCTATGGCAGGTGTTACATCTCCTGCATTCGTGGCGGCATGTTGTGAAGCAGGGGCACTCGGTTTTATCGGTGCAGGCTATTTAAATGGCGAAGAAACACAAACGTTTATTCAGGATGTAAAAAAGTTGACTGATAAAGTATTCGGGGTCAATCTATTCATACAAGAAGAACCGATGATTGATATTCATGTATTACAAGAAGCGCGGATGGCCTTGCAGCCTATTTATGATGAACTTGGCATTCAAGGTATACCAACAGTCGTTTCAAAAGAAGTATTTGCAGGACAAATCCAAGCAATTATTGATGAGAACGTTTCGATTGTGTCGTTCACATTTGGATTACCGAGCGAAGACGTATTGCATCGTTTAAAAGAAAAAGGCATTTTTGTTATTGGTACGGCCACAACATTAGAAGAGGCACGTGCTGTCGAGGTAGCGGGATTGGATGCAGTTGTTTTACAAGGGAGTGAAGCAGGTGGTCATCGCGGCTCTTTCCAAGAACCAATGCAGCTTATACCGATTCGTGATTTAGTAAAGCAAGTGATAGGAAGTATACAAATTCCTACGATTGCAGCAGGTGGTATTATGACACGAGAGCATGTCGATGAAATGTTAGTACTTGGCGTTGAAGCGGTACAAGTAGGAACGGCACTTTTAACAGCAGATGAATGTAGTGTAAGTAAATACCATAAAGAAGCAATTTTAAATTCAAAAGAAGTAGGAACGTGTTTAACGCGTGCCTTTACGGGAAAACCAGCGCGCGGCTTAAAAAATACATTTACCGAACAACTTGAACATGCAGTCGTAGCGCCGTATCCAGTGCAACATCATTTAACAACAAAAATACGTCAAGTAAGCGCAAAAACCGGACGTCCAGAATATTTGTCACTGTGGATGGGGGAAAATAGCTATATGGCTAGAAGTGCCTCTGTCAAAGATATCATCGACTCGCTATGGGATTAGTTGCGTAACAAGGGGAAGTATAGGGAAGGTTTCATAACTAGAACTATGCTTTGTATTTATCCCACATTAACGGGCAGTAAAACTCCCACCTCATAGCTAAAGACGTGAGGTGGGAGATCCGTCCGCATGAAGTTGACCTTCATGTTCTATTCCCCTCGAATTTGTTGTACATACATTGTATAAAACAACCCGCGCTTTGCAATCAGTTGCTCAAATGTCCCGTTTTCTGCTAGCTTGCCATGATCCATGACGAGGATGCGGTCCATTTTTGCTAAATCAGTTAGCTTATGTGTAATGAGCACAATCGTTTTATGTGCTCCTTTAGTGAGTAACGTGTTAAATAAATGTGCCTCGGTTTGAGAATCTACACTTGTGAATGGTTCATCTAATAGCCATAGTTCACTATTTTTTAAAAGTACACGAGCAAAGGCAAGACGTTGTTTTTCGCCACCAGATAAATTGCCGCCTTTTTCATAGACAATAGAAGATAATGGTTTTTGTATAAATACCTCGTCAAGTATTTGCTGTAACTCTTCATCTGTCGCATTTGGTTTTGCTAGTTGTAAATTTTCACGAATCGTTCCTGAGAAGAAGTGATTATGTTGTAATTGAATACTCATTCGTGCCCAAAGTTCTTGCTCGTTAATTGATGGCATCGGCTGCTCATTTATAGAAATTTCCCCACTAATTGGCTGAAGCTCATTAATAAGCAATTGAAATAACGTAGATTTGCCAGAGCCACTTGGACCGACAATCGCCACTTTTTCCCCAGCTGCAATTGTACAATTGACATGTAAGACAGCCGAATGCAATGTACCTTCATACGAATAAGAAATATTTTCACACGTAATGTTTAGTCGCTTATTGCTTGCTAGCGGCATTTGACCATGATGGGAAGGTACGATTGTAATTTCATCTAATCGAGCTGTTGCTTCCTGCGCATGTTTATAATGACTAGGTAACATCGCAAGGGGGATAGCCGATTCAAACACCGTTAATGCAATTAACACTAACATTGCTAAATATAAGCCGTCTAAAGCACCTACTGAAACGAAATATGCGCCTACACTAATAACAAAAAACGCAGTAACTAAAGCAATTAACTGATTCCAGAAATGAGCGCTTTGTTCACGATTCATCTCTAGTTTTTTTAATCGTGAATAGTCTAGGCTAATGTTTTGTAACGCTTGTTCCTTAGCTACTAATTGGTCATGTAGCTGTAAATCACGGTAACCGTATAAATATTCAGTTACTTCATTTGTAAATGCATTTTTAACTTGTACAGCTGTTTGTGATTTTAGATAAATAAAGATGGCTGGAACGACTGTACTTGTAAAAATAAAACCAATCATTAAAATCATTGCTAGCCACGGTGAAAACCACATTGTAAAAAGAATAGTTGCCAAAAAAACAAATAGCGCGATAAACGGTGGATAGACAACGCGTAAGAAAAAATTTTGCAATAAATCGACATCACTCGTAATACGATTTAATAAATCGCCACTTTTATAAGAATGTAGTAAGTTCACTTGCTGTACTAACTTTTTAAAAAAACGCATACGTACGGCGCTCATAAAGCGAAAAGTTACGCGGTGAGAAATGTAGCGCTCAGCATATTTACTAGTGGATTTCGCAACACCGAATAGCTTTAAAAATGCCGTTAAAATTAAAATAATGTAAAAAGGAGGCATGAGCGCTGCTTTTGAGATGAGAAAGCCACTTTGTGCAAATAATGCGACTGCTGTAAGACCGCTAATTGTACCGGCAGTCATCGCAAGGAGTACATCTTTTTTATCATCCCAAATCATCTGAATGAGTGCTTTCATCATGTATACCTCTTTTCTTCATAGAGTGATAAAATGGATGAGATGCTAATTGTACATGTGTGCCACTAGCGCTTACTTGACCGTTTTCAATAATATATAGTGTATCGGCATGCTGAATACTTTCGAAACGATGAGCAACTGTAATGACGGTTGCATGCTGTTTAAATGTAACCATCGCTTCTGTTAATAGCTTCTCTGTTAATACATCTAGCCCAGCAGTTGGTTCATCGAAAAATAAAATCGACGGGTTTTTTAAAAATGCGCGGGCAATGGCCACACGTTGTTTTTCGCCACCAGATAATCCTCGTCCACCTTCACCGATGTTTGTATCTAATTGTTCAGGTAACGTTTCAAGCCAAGACATGAGTTGTGCTTTACATAGCGCTTCATAAATTTCTTCATCCGTAGCTGAAAGTCCCATCCGAATATTATCTCGTAGTGTACCGGCAAATACATATGGATGTTGTGAAATATAACTCATTTGACGATACCAATCTTGCTCACACAATTGATCCCGTGGCACACCATCAAGTAAAACTGTACCACTAGAAGGCTCCACCATACTTGATACCAAATTTAAAATCGTTGTTTTACCGTGACCAGTAGGACCTATAAAAGCAATCATTTCCCCAGGTTTCACATCGAGAGAAACCGGTCCGATAAGTGGCCCATTCTCATATTGATACGTTACATTTTGCAATGACAGCCGTGGCTTATTGGCAATCGGTTTATCGCCCCAACGCACCGGCTCAAAAGTTGTTTGCAATTGTTCCTCAATAATGGCAACAGCACCTAAACTCCCTCGACCTGTATGAAAGGCTGCTCCGAGTTCCTTTAACGAATTGTAGAACTCCGGTGCCATCGTTAAAACGAAAAATGCAGGTGCAAAAGCGAGTGACTCAAAGACAATCATTTTAAAGCCAATTTCTAGTGCAACTAATCCGACCCCTAATGTTGTAATAAATTCAATAAACAATGTAGAAGCAAACGCAATTTTTAAAACGGATAATGTACGTTCCATAAATCCTTTATTGCTCGCTGCTAGCACCTGTTCCTGCTTTTCGCTCTGACCAAAGAGGCGAATTGTTTGAAGTCCTTGCAGTAAATCAAGAAATTTCCCTGAAAATCGATTCATCGCCACTAATTGCTCTTCTGATTTTTTCTGTGTTTGCATGCCGATGATAATATACGTTATTGGAATGAAGGGCACTGTAACTAACATAATCCATCCACTTGTCGTATGTGTCATGAATACTGCAATTAATATAATGAGCGGTACGACCGTTGTTTTAATAATTTGTGGGATATATTCCCGGTAATAGCTTTCTAATTGGTCAACTGTATCAATTAATAACGTAACCTTTTCTCCTGTTTGAGTTGTCATTTGTGCTTCCATTGCATTTTGTGTCCAATGCTGAAGCAATGTTTGACGGATTGAAATTTTAACACGTTCCGCCAATGTTCCGCCTATTCTATTCATCCCAAACTGGGTAAATAGACGTAAAAGGATGGCAACAACTAATAAAAATAAAAAATTGAAAGTAGAAGAAAAAGCCTCCTTTTCTATAAATACAAGGTTCACAATTTGTACAATACTATAGCCTTGTAGCACAATGCTACAGCCTAAAAATATAGATAAAACAAAGAGGACAAGCAGCTTCCCTTTATGTGCTGCTGCCCATGTTTGTAAAGAATGCACAGTATCAGCTCCTTTCTACATATAGTAATATAGACAAAAATAAATAAAACTAGGGGTTTTCCACTAAAAATGCAATTTGCTGTTTAGGGGGAAACCCCTATGTTTTTCGGAGATGGATTTTACTATGATAGGTGATAATGTTACATAGCACAAAAAGTTCCTTATAATTCGTCCGTATGAGTAAAATTTGATTAATGTTTCTATTTTTGCCCATTAATGAGGTTTAATACAAAGTTCAAAAATCAATTAATCCATGACGTATGAAAAAGAGGTATAGTGTAAGTAGTTAGTTATACGAAGAAAAAGGGTTTACATAGGGATGATTCATTAGGAGGCGTATTTCATGCAATCCCACCTACAAACAGAATACTTACAGCAAATTTATGAGCATATTCAAGATGGCATTATTATTATGAAAGAAAGCAGGGAAATCGTGATGATGAATCCTGCTGCTCAAATATTAACAGGTTGGCACGTTGGTGATTTTGCTCCTTACTGTACTTATTGTATGGTTCGTGAAAAGAAGCAGGGCGAACCGACGTGTTATTTAATTGCGAACAATGAAGTGCCATCATTTTTATCCGAAATGCCAACATATCATGGTAAAAAAATTGATGTTGAAATGAGTACAGCTGCCATTTATGCAGATGAGAATACAGGTGAAAAGGAATATTTACTTGTGTTACGTGACCAAGAAACATTTAAAAAAGCACAAGAAGCGGCTATTAATAAAAAAATGATTCGTGCATTAATTGAGGCACAAGAATCGGAACACAAACGATTAGCACAAGAATTACATGATGGCGTAGGGCAATCATTATTTTCATTATCTATTGCGTTGCAGGCGATTGAATCTAACATTCAAGACAATGCTAGGTTGAATGACTATATTTCGGAAGTGCGCACAGAATTAGAAAAGGTCATGAATGACGTGAATGCATATTCTCATCAATTGCGACCTCATAGTTTAGATCAATTAGGGCTAGAGCCAACAATTCAAGCGATGATTGAATCAATTCAAAAAGTGACACCAGATTTAAATATTCAATTAACGACACGTGGCCTTAATCGATGTGATCCGGCAGTTGAAATTAACTTGTATCGAATTACACAAGAAGCGCTTCATAACATTGTGAAATATGCCCAAGCAACCCAAGTGCAAATTCACATTAAAAAAGACGATAGCAATATTTATATGACAATTCAAGATAACGGGATTGGCTTTGAGCGGGAGAATATTCAAAGTGAGGGGCTTGGCTTGAAGCATATGGAAGAACGAGTTGATCAATTAGGTGGCACGTGCAAAATACTATCAAGCTTAGGACGAGGTACATGTATTGATATTGCTATACCGAGATGGAGGTCATAGCAATGATTAAAATATTGCTTGTTGATGACCATGTATTAATTCGAAAAGGTATTGCGCTTCTATTAGATTATTATCCTGATATCACAGTTGTGGGGGAGGCAAGCGATGGAGAAGAAGCAATCCAACTAGCTTATCAAACAGAGCCTCATGTCATTTTAATGGATCTTTCCATTCCGACTGGTCTAGACGGCTTTACGGCTACAAAAGAAATAAAAAAGAATTTACCCGAAACAAAAATCATTATGCTAACGATGCATAATGAAATAGCATACATTCAACAGGCGATAGAAGTTGGTGCAGACGGTTATATTTTAAAAAATAGCCAAGGTGGCGACATGTATGAAGCCATTCAAAGTGTTTATACAGGACGTCGCTATTATGAAGTAGGGCTACCACAACAACAAATTGAAAAGTTATTTAAGAAAAAAGGAAGCTCGAATCGGGACCTACTGTCGACACGTGAACAAGAAATTGTTCGGTTAACGATTTTAGGATTCACGAATATGCAAATTGCTGAAAAGTTATTTATTAGTATTAAAACGGTAGAAAACCATAAAGCAAATATTATGCAAAAACTAAATTTAAAAAAGAAGTCAGAGCTTATCCAATACGGTATTACGAATAAGTATATAACGTAAGTACGGCATTGTAGTCGAACATACAAGCTGAACTTGCTTTCCATAAATGAATAGAAGAGTCACTCTTACCCATTTTTTGAGCGATAAAGCACTCGGCTTTATCGCTTTTGTTATGGCCTTGAGTTCAATCGAAGAAACACACAAATTTGCCTTATTATCCCATTGTATAGGGGAACCCCCCTATACTTTAGTCACAATTTGCTCTTTATACTTAGGATAAATAACGGAGAAGGAAGGTGCAGACGAGGAGAGTCATTCATCGTCGTCAAAATTTATGAAGAAAACGAAAGGCTTTATGGTTACTAGTTTCACTATTTCAGCTGTTCTTTTAGTAGCGGTGATTACAACAATATTTAGCGTTTAGGAGTGGATTCAGATGGAAGAGGCAACAGTCTTTTGGAGTAAGGCATTAACTGAATTAACGTTATCTTTCCATATTATTTTTGCAACACTCGGTGTGGGTGTGCCGTTAATGATTTTAATTGCTCAATATGTAGGCTATAAGAAAAATGATATGCATTACACAATGATGGCAAGACGTTGGGCGCGCGGCTTTACGATTACAGTCGCAGTCGGTGTCGTGACAGGGACAGTCATCGGCTTGCAACTATCGCTACTTTGGCCGCAGTTTATGGAATTAGCAGGACAGGTCATTGCAATGCCGTTATTTATGGAAACGTTCGCATTTTTCTTTGAAGCGATTTTCTTAGGTATTTATTTATATACGTGGGATCGATTTAAAAATCCAAAACATCATATGCTATTGCTTATCCCTGTAGCAATAGGGGCATCAATATCAGCCATTTTTATTACGATTGTTAATGCATTTATGAATGCACCAAGTGGTTTTGATATCGTTAATGGAGAGCTTATTAATATTCAACCGTTTTTAGCGATGTTTACAACGGCTATGCCGACAAAAGTAGGACACGTACTTGTAACGAGTTATATGACGGTTGCGTTTCTTCTAGCAGCGATTGCAGCGTATAAGCTACTGCGTGGTGAAGATCATATTTATCATAAAAAAGCATTATATATGATGATGAAATTAGGTATTATTTTCTCTATCGCAACTGCGTTAGTTGGTGACTTTTCTGCAAAATATTTAGCAGAATATCAACCTGAAAAATTAGCCGCTGCAGAATGGCATTTTGAAACAGAAGAAGGAGCCGATTTAATCTTATTTGGGGTATTAGATGATGGGGAAGTCAAGTATGAAATCCGTATCCCTAAAATGCTCAGTTTCTTAGCTAGTAACGATTTTAATGCGGAAGTAACAGGGTTAGACCAATATCCTGAAGATGAACATCCACCGCTCATTATCCACTATTTATTTGATGTAATGGTTGTGATTGGTGTACTTATGATGTTCCTTTCAGTTGCTTATATAATAGGGAAATGGAGAAAGTGGCAGTGGGTTGAATCAAAATGGTTCTACGTGTTAATCGTTTTAAGTGGTCCATTATCACTTGTTGCGATCGAAGCAGGATGGTGGTTAGCTGAATTAGGGCGTCAACCTTGGATACTATACGGTCTTATGCGAACTGAAGACGGGGCAACAACTGCAACGGGTGTAGAATATTTATTTATCGCATTTGCCATTGTTTACGTTGTGTTAGCAATTGGTAGTGTAGTTGTATTACATCGTATGTTTAAAAATAATA
>JBJEFO010000221.1:0-3050 GCA_051874135.1 Lysinibacillus sp. | reverse complement strand
TTATTGTTAATAGAAAGTATTAAAGGGGGAAATTTTCATGAATCGTACTGTAAAACACCAAATAACTGGTGAACAAATAACATTTTTAGAAACAGCCGAGGAAACGGAAGGGAATTATCTGTATATTGAAGTTGCTTTACCACCTCAAGGGGATGGACCACCATTACATAGCCATGATGAATTTGAAGAGGAATTTGAAGTTATTTCAGGTCAGTTAACGGTGACATTAGGAAAAGAACGACATATACTGCAGCCGGGAGATAAACGACTAGTTACATTGAAAATTGCACATACATTTACAAATAACCATGATGAGCCGGTCGTATTTCGAGTGCGTTTAACTCCACCAAGTCAATTTGAGCAGTCAGTGCGTATTCACTATGGTTTAATTGATGACGGGCTTGTTGATGCGAAAGGCAATCCGAAAAATATGATGCATACTGCGTTAATCTTATCAATGCAAAATACGTTAGTTGCTGGGATTCCATTGTGGTTACAGCGTAAATTATTTGCTTGGCTCGTAAAGCGTGGTTATAAAAAGAATGCCTATAAAGGATTAGAGAAATACACTGGTAAGCCGTTTCAATAATATTGCTACTACTAGCATTTAAGAAGTAAAAATAACAAGTAAAACCGTTATGTAAATAAGTGGTATGAAAAAATGGAGAAACAATCCCCATTTTTTTAATCTTTGTTTAGTAAAGGGCGGTCTTGTAAGTATAAAGCTAAATCTGGACTATTGCCTTCAACAATGTCTTTTACAATAATTTTCGACAGCAATTGGCTGTATACCGTTCCGTTATCACCAAAGGCAAATAGAAAATAGCAATTCGGATATTGTTCGTATTGTCCAATGATCGGGATGCCGTCGACTATTCCGCCGTAAAATGCAGCTAAATAGTAATCGGCGTATGCGTTTATAGTGGGAAAGCGTTTGTTTAATTCCTCAATTAGTTGATTCTTTTTGTGAATTAACTTACTATCTCGGTCGTCGGGGTAATTCGTATTATCATCAAGTCCACCTATAATAATCCTGTTGTCTTTCGTTGTTCGCATATAAATATACGGGCGTGCGGTTTCCCAAATGAGTGTCCTGTTATACCAGTCAGATAGATTAACAATTCGGTTCGTCGTGACCGTAAATGTACTGACAAAGGAAGCTTTTTTCTCTTTTTTAATTTCCATCCCTTCATATCCTGCTGCAAAAATAACATGACGTGCTTGTATAGAACAGCCATTTTTTGTAGAAACAATCATTCTGTCTTGTTGTTTGTCATAATGGTGTCCGTTCATTTCGGTATGTTCGTATACACGAACGCCTTTTTTGGCCGCATAATCGAGGAGGGCATGGGTATATCGAAACGGATTGATTTCCGCATCGTTGTATGAATAAATCGCCGCGTCTCTGCTAAAAGGATACTTTGCTTCAATTTCCTCTTTACTTAAGAAAGTAAGTTCGCAATTGTGCAACTTTAAAAATTCATATTCCTTTTTCAGCTTGTCCACGTCTTCTGGGCAGCTAGCGGCATATAACGTATCCCTTCTAGTGAATTCACAATCAATCGTAACATTTTTTGACGTTGCTTCAATTTCATCAACGGCGTCTTTTAGTAATTGCAAATGTCTAGTTACATAATCTGTGCCAAATGTATTGATTAAATCGGTAAACATTTTTTCCCCGGAGTATTGAAGGAGGGCAGTATTTGCACTCGTACTGCCACTGCCAATTGTTGATTTTTCGATGACGATGACATCTAAATTAGCATCAGTAAGCTCATATGCACACTGAGCCCCAGAGCTTCCACCGCCGATAATTAACACATCACAACATAGGTCTTCTTCCAATGCCGGGTAGGACGGGGCATCAGGAAAAGTAGTAGGCCAATAATATTTTCCAGACTGTAAATTCATTTATATCCCCCAAACAGTAAAGAGTATGAATTTACTATATCCATTTTCATTTTGTATATGCAAAAACCGATATTGACACTTCCAACATTACTTCGCAGTTTTCGTTACAAGTTCATTATATATTGCTTTTGTGTTTTCCTCATCGGTTCCACTAATAACAAGTGTTTTGTCTTTGACCTGTAACACGATACAAGCATCGCAGTTTGTATATGAATATCGTGTGTAAGAGCCGAATTCGTCATTTTTGAATGTTCCCATTAACAATCTTAGAGAGCCAAAACCGTTTGTTCTGGAGCCTGCATCACACTGCTCACGGTACTCGATGCTGTCAATGGCTGCATAATCAATCTCTAAATCATGCCAGTAAGTTGCTTCAAGTGTAAATGAGTTTTCCCCATACTTAACTTCAATGTTGCCGGTGAAAAGTAGTGCAATAACGGCAATCAAAATGATAGCTACTATTACTAATGACACTTTAGTTAAGGTAGATTGATATTTTGTCATAGGCTGATTTCTAGCGATATATTCCCCGTTTTTCATCTGCTTTTTGTACAAGCAGTAAGAATAAACAATCGGTACAATAGCAAGAACGGCAATTACGACGACAAGGATCATCACCATAATCTCTTCGGGGAAGAAAATAGAAGTCATCAAAATTAGACCACCGATAACCCACAGCTTACCACTAAAACGATGCGTTTTATTCCAGTTTTCCTCATTGGCAAGTGTCCACGGTACTTTAATACCGAGCGTGTAATTTTGCTTGAATTTAGGCAGATAGTTACCGAGAACGATAAACATCACACCGAATAAAGCAGATATTAATAGTTCCATACTAAATTCGATTCCCAATGCCGTGCCATATACGATGCCGTTTGCAAACAAAGAAATTATTGGGCAAATCCAGAACACTAAACCTATAGCTTTTTTATTTTGATTTTTATTTTTCGGATCGGCCGTGGTAACAAGCACACAAATCCAGTGCGTAACAAGAATCAAGAAGGGGGGAACGAATACAGCGAACGCTTTACTGCTCCAACCGTCAGCATGCCCATCTATACCCCAATGCGTTGTAAGGATCTCGGGGAGAGAGTTCCATAAAATCAATCCAACGAGTATAGGAAAAAGAATAATGGCAG
>JBJEFO010000220.1:0-13381 GCA_051874135.1 Lysinibacillus sp. | reverse complement strand
CATCCTCGTCGCAAAGGGTTTGTCTCAAAAGGACTTTTCAGACAAACCCTTTTCTAATGTTACTCAAAATACTCTTTGTAGTAACCGCCAACTTTACCTGTGTTGTCGATAACGAAAATGAATTCTTCTGTCTCATTTTTTACTTCGTATTCTTTACCAACTGTTAAAACGTTAGATACTAAATACTTTGATGCATTTGTATGAACGCATTTAACTGTGCGAATTGTCGGTGCATCTTTCCATTTTAAATGTAACATAATTATACCTCACTTTTTATAGAGAACTGTTCTCTAAACATCTATTGTATATTTTATATGATTTTTGGATGAATGTGTACTGAAACGTGAAATTCAATAAAATTGTTTTATTTTTACTATGATAAATGACTTCTTGCATGCTACACTATATACTAGAGGTGATTTTATGGCATTTGGTGGCGTACCATCTTGGTTTTTCGCAATTGCATTTGCGTTTGCAATTATATTTATAATCGTTTCAGAATGGAACTCTCGCAGATAGTGATTTTCACTTTGCGTTTTTCCACATCTGAGAAATTTACATATAAGAGAAATATCAGTTCACTATTCGTGAGCTAGTTTCTTTTTATTTTAATGTACGTTTTAAAAATTCTTTCGTTCGTTCGTGTGTCGGATTGACAAGCGCTTGGTTCGGATGCCCTTCCTCAACGATTACCCCTTTATCCATGAAAACGATACGATCTGCTACTTCACGTGCAAACTCCATTTCATGCGTAACGATTAACATCGTATTCCCTTCATCTGCAAGCATGCGCATTACTTTTAATACTTCCCCTACCATTTCTGGATCTAGTGCTGATGTTGGCTCATCAAATAACATCACATCCGGATCCATCGCCAGTGCACGCGCGATTGCAACACGTTGCTTTTGTCCACCTGATAGCTGACGAGGCTTTGCATGTTGATACTGCGCCATTCCTACTACTTCTAAATACTTTAATGCTTTTTCCGTTGCTTCCGCTTTTGAACGCTTTAACACTTTCTGCTGGCCAACAATACAATTCCCTAATACGTTTAAGTTATTGAACAAATTGAATTGCTGAAACACCATTCCTAAGTGTGTACGGTATTTTTCAATATCATGCTTGTCATTTAAAATATTTTCACCTTTATAAATAATTTCGCCACCACTTGGATTTTCAAGTAAGTTAATACAGCGAAGTAATGTCGATTTCCCCGAACCAGAAGAGCCGATTAAACAAACTACTTCCCCTTTACGCACGTTGAAGTTAACATCCTTCAAAACTTCATGTTGACCAAATGATTTACTTAAATGTTTAATTTCAATTACATTTTCCATATATGGATGCTCCTTTTCTTTAATACAAACTAGGCTCAATAGATAGCTGTCATCCTAATTCACGACTAAAATCACGCGTGTGCGGATGACGGTTATCAGTTACGCTTCCTTTGTAGTCTTTTCTACTTTGTAAGCATCAGGACCATCTAATTTACGCTCCATCAAACGAAGTAAACGTGTTGCTGTAAATGTCATAACCAAATATATTAAACATGTAATTAAAAATGTTTCTGCATATTTATAGTTTACTGATGCAATAGATTTTGTTTGGAAATATAACTCTGTCACACTAATAACGTTTAAAACAGCAGTATCTTTAATATTCATTACTAATTGGTTACCTGTAGCAGGCAAAATATTGCGCGCAACTTGTGGAATTAATACATAAATCATCGTTTGAAAATGATTCATACCAATTGCTTGTGCAGCTTCATATTGACCTTTTTCAATCGATACAATACCACCACGTACAATTTCTGCCATATAAGCGCCCGTATTTAAGCCAACTACAATTAGCGCCGCAATGAATGTATCTAGCTGGAACCCGTATGCAGCTAGACCGAAGTAAACGACCATCGCTTGTACAATCATTGGTGTACCACGGAAAACTTCAACATAACACGATAAAATGAAGTTAAACACTTTTAAAACGAAACTCTTTATCGAACGTTTACGCACAGGAATTGTATGCATAATGCCAATAAAAAATCCGATTAGTGCACCAATAATTGTACTAATAATAGCAATCATAAGTGTCATGCCTGCACCGCGTAAAAACATTGGCCAGTTATTTTCTAAAATGCTGAGTATCGTTTGTAAACTCATAAAAATCCTCCTAACAGATGTATTACTGTTTTTTAAAAAGATACATCTCGCTCAAATAGAGCGGGATGTTGTCTTTTCTTATGCAGATATGCACTGTTTTTATACTTTCTTGTCTGCTTAAACAAACTAGCCGCTAAAATGCATGCGGCTAGTTCCATTCATTACTGTTGAGCTGGTTGATTTGCTATTGCCTCATCCATTAGTTTCATACGTTCTTCTTCTGAAATCCCTTTAATGATTTCATTCATTTTTTCGGTTAAATCGTAGCCTTTACGCACACCGATTGCTACTGCTGTGTCGGCTGGTTCTGTTTTAAAGCCTTTCTCAAGCTCAACATAAACAAAGTTTTCGTTAGCTGCTGTAGATGAAACTGCCTCTGGACGCTCTGCTACATAGCCATCAATGACACCTGATTGTAATGCTACACGCATTGCTGAGAAATCTTCCATAGCCGTTTGTAACTTTACATTTGGAATTTGTTCAATTACATCATAATTTGTTGTACCAAGTTGAGATGTAATTTTAGCACCTTCAAAGTCTGCTAAAGTTTTTGCATTTTCAAAAGCACTACCTTTTTTTACAACAATCACAAAGTCGGAAGTGTAGTAATTTTCAGTGAAATCAATCGACTCTTTACGTTCTTCAGTTGGACTCATACCAGCGATAATTGCATCTACTACACCCGATTGAAGTGCAGGTACTAATCCATCCCATGCCATTTTTACAATAACTAATTCTTTCCCAAGACCTTCCGCAACTTTTTTCGCGATTTCTACATCATAGCCGCCTGCATATTCTGCTGAGCCATCAATTTTCAACGCACCATTTGAATCATCTTGCTGCGTCCAGTTAAATGGTGGATAACCGGCTTCCATACCTACTTTTAATACGCCACCTGATGCTTGTTCACCGTCGTCCCCTTCAGAAGATGAAGACGTGTTTGAGTCGTCTGAGCCACAAGCAGCAAGTACTAATGCTGTCATCATTGCTGCGACGAAAAGTAATAATTTTTTCTTCATGTCTATCGCTCCTTTTTGTCAGAAAATTGGGTCTTTTATTCATATAAAAAGCGACCATTCAGAACTGAAGGTCGCGTTATATGTTAGCCCATATCCTCTAGTTCCCATTTGAGATAGCTCAACTCACATAATCGGGAAAGATTGTGTGAGACAGTTCTACAATTATTCACTGTAGACCCAGCACACATGAATGAGCTTCATGTATACTTCGGCGATATTTCCTTCTTTTTCATCTCACAGCTTGCTCAAAAGCTCCATGAAAAACTAATAAATACCGCGCCTCTACCTCACAAGAAGTGAGGTTTACTTATGAAATTAATATAATAATAGAATATTACAACAGTCTGATTTTACTGTCAATATTAAATCCCCAAAATAATGTATAGAAATACTTATAGATGCATGATTTTTCTTACATCTACTTTCACTTCAAGCGTATGTGCCCCACCATGATATACCCCTTCTACAGGACTAACGTCTCTATAATCTCTGCCAACACATAAAATTATATGATTATCGAGCACTTCTACATTATTTGTCGGATCCAGCCCGACCCAACCGATACCTGGCACCATAATTTCAACCCATGCATGTGTTGCAGTATCACCAATTAATTTATCGCCTTCCCCAACATATAAATAACCACTAATATAGCGTGCTGGTATACCACAATAACGTAAAACACCTAACATAATATGCGTATAGTCTTGGCATACCCCCGCCTTTAAATTGTATGCTTCAGATGCTGTAGTATTCACGGTCGTTGCATCAATATCGTAGCGAATATTTTCATATAAATAGGACATTATATCACATGCTAGTTTAACAGGATTATCGATTAAACCACCGATCCCAGTTAAAATCTCATCGATTTGTGCTTGTGTTAACTCCGTATAATGAGACATCGATAAATACGGTAAATAATGTTCTCTAAACATTTGTGAATGAAAAATGTTTTTCATCTCTTCTGAATATTGGATTTGAAATATATACGGTGCTTTTTGTACACTAACAATTGAGCTTGTTGTAATGACAAGTTCCTTATGTTTTTCAGCAATAAAAAAGCTGCCAATATTATTGCGCCAAATATCCACATATTCTTTCGTCATCGAGTTTGGTGTAATATTGCATATATAAGATAAAACGCGTTGGCATTCATTATTTCTCGGTTTAAGGCGAATCGTATTTAATGATTGCTCTACTTCGCTTTCGTAACGGAAAATATTTTTATGTTTAATCCGATATTTCATATTTCTCCCTCTATTCATCACATCTATCTATCCATTGAATGCCATTTCAATCGACTAAAATCGGGGCTGTTAAATAATATGTTTTCGAGAAAATTGGACCGAAGCCCGTTAACTTTTTACGAATTGTATCAATCCATTCTCTACGCTCCTCTATAGTCAGTGAAGTTGAGTCGATTTGTACAAGTTGTTCAAGTTCCTCTAACGCTTGGAACATTTGATTTGCATATAAGCGAATTTTCCCATCCTCAATATCAAGCACTGTTTTCTTAATTTTACGAATGCCATATGCAATAGATCGCGTACATTTTATATCCCCAACGATGAAGTTAAGTACTTCATCTGGCTTTCTGCTGCGGAATCTGCGATTATACTCCTCCAATGTATTTGTAAGCTGTAATCCAAAATTTACTGCGAATTCACGATTTAATTGATTGTTATGGTGATGTTGCAATAATTCATGGGCAATAATCGCTGTTTTCTCTGAGCGCTCAATCCACTTACCAATTTTTAAAAATTGGAAGCACTCGTCACGCGTCATTAATGAATCGATTATACCTGTAGCAGATAACGCCGTTTTGCGCAGGCTTCCAAGAAAAATGGCTGTATTTGTCAAGCTGAATTCAATCGGAAACGCCCCATTTTGCATCGCCAAATAAAACTCATTCCATTCCTCCCATAATTCATTCGGAATGATATCACGCGCATTTCGGGCATTATTACGAATACTTTTAATTAAGTAACTAATAGAATTGTAGTTACTTTCGTCAAATAAAAGATAATAGTTCATTCGTTTTAAATAATAACCTTCATAACGTTCTTTATAATCGTCTATATAACCACAAATACGTAACACACAATCCCATTCTTTTTCATATGAACTATCTTCTCGACTTTGCTCCAACATATGATCCATTTGCGTATAAATGATATGTGCATTTGTCTCTGTTCGCTCGGCATATCTTCCTAACCAATACAATGAATCTGCCACTCGACTAAGCATTTACCTTGGCCTCCTTCACAATCCACGTGTCTTTCCCACCGCCACCTTGCGAAGAATTCACAACAAGTGACCCCTCTTTTAAAGCTACGCGGGATAACCCACCTGGTAATACGTGTGTTTCGTCTCCTCGCATCACAAAGACACGTAAATCTACATGGCAAGGATAAAATCGCCCGTCTTGGTAAGCAGGCGCTCTAGATAGCTTAATTGTTGGCTGTGCAATATATTGATGCGGTGCTTCAAGTATTTTTTCGGCGAAAATTTGTCGTTCTTCATCTGTAGCATGTGGACCGATTAGCATATCATAACCGCCGGATGCACCGACATTTTTCACAACAAGCTGATCAAGTCTTTCAAGTACCCAACTTCTTGTTTCCTCATCTTCTAAACGGTAAGTTTCCACATTTTTTATAATCGGTTCCTCATTCAAATAAAAGCGAATCATATCTGGTACATACATATACATCGCTTTATCATCTGCTACACCATTTCCTACTGCATTTAAAATGGCTACGTTACCTTTTTTATATGCATCTAATATATGCGCAACTCCGAGCATCGAATCTTCTCTGAAAACAGTTGGATCTAGAAAATCATCATCAATTCGGCGATAAATAATGTCAACACGTTTTAAACCACGAATCGTTTTTAAATACACAATTTCATCTTGTACAACTAAATCCCGTCCCTCAACTAGAGGAATATTCATTTGCTTCGCTAAAAACACGTGATCATAATAAGCAGAATTATAAATGCCTGCTGTTAATAGTACAGCATGTAACTGTTCTCGCTCACCTATATTATGAGGACGATGCGAAAACAACGCAGCCTTTAAATGCTCAATTTGCTCCTCTAACGTTTCAATCGCATAGTATTTGAAAAATTCAGGATATACTTTACGCATCACATACCGATTTTGGTACACATAACTCATACCAGAAGGATTACGTAAATTATCTTCCAATACGCGGTACTCGCCATTTTCATCCCGAATTAAATCAATGCCGGCTAAAAATATATGATTATGTAGAGGTATATTTGCCCCTATTACTTGTTTATAATAATACGGATTATTTTCAATAAGTTCTTTTGGCACAATACCGGCTTTTACAATTTCTTGCTCATGGTAAACATCATGTAAAAAACGATTTAATGCCTCAACACGTTGTTTCATACCATCTTTAATTTGGTTCCAAGTTTGTTCGGGGATGATGATTGGTACGAAATCAAATGGCATTGTACGCTCCATACCACCTTCTGCTCCGTACACTGTAAATGTAATACCTTGACGTAAAAAACTAGATTGAGCTTCGTTGTGCTTATCTAATAGTTGATTTTCTGTGAAGCGTTGAAGTTGTTGATAAAATGGAATATAATGTTTTTTCGGCTTATCGCCTTCTAACATTTCATCATAAAACGTATTTGTCTCATATGGTTTAAACATTGACAATCGCCTCCAAATTCAGCCTACAGTTTATAAATACGCTATCGTCGCACAAAATCCCTCTATTATTTCCAAACATTAGAATTTAATGTTATTTCTCTTAACGTGTAAATTACATTGGTTTTTCATTAACGCAAAAAAGGCTATACGAAAGCATAAGCCTCGTATAGCCTGGTGAATTATTTAATTAAGAATTTAATAATAAATCTTCTGGATTTTCAATCATTTCTTTAACTGTTTTTAAGAATCCTACAGAATCTTTACCATCGATAATACGGTGGTCATAAGATAATGCTACGTACATCATTGGGCGGATTTGTACTTCACCGTTAACAGCGATTGGACGGTTAACGATTGAGTGCATACCAAGGATACCAGCTTGTGTACCGTTCATGATTGGTGTAGACATTAATGAACCGAATACACCACCGTTAGTGATTGTGAATGAACCACCAGCCATGTCGTTTAAGCCTAATTTTTTGTCGCGTGCTTTAGCTGCTAAACCTGCGATATCTTTTTCGATTTCAGCGAAGTTTTTCGCGTTAGCATCACGAACTACTGGTACTACTAAACCTTCTTCAGTTGATACAGCGATACCGATATCGTAGAAGTTGTTTAAGTGAATTTCGTCACCAACGATTTGAGCATTTACATAAGGGTATTTCTTAAGTGCTGCTACAACTGCTTTCGTGAAGAATGACATGAAGCCTAACTTGATGTCATTTGCTTTTACGAACTCGTCTTGCTTGCGTTTACGTAATGCCATGATGTTTGTCATATCAATCTCGTTGAACGTTGTTAACATCGCTGTTGATTGTTTAACTTCTAATAAACGTTTTGCAATTGTTTGACGACGACGAGACATTTTTTCGATTGTTACGCGACCAGATTCAGCTGCTGGTGCGAATACTACAGGACCGTTAGCAGTTGCGATTGGTGCTACAACTGTTGGAGCAACTGGTGCTACTGCATGTGCTGCTACGTCTTGAACACGTACGCGACCTTGTGGATCTACTGGAGAAATTGCTGCTAAGTCGATACCTTTTTCACGTGCTAATTTACGAGCTGCTGGAGATGCGATTACAGAGCCTGTAGACTCAACGATTTCAACTGGAGCTGCTTGTGCTGCCGGTGCAGGAGCTGCTTCTTTAGCTGGTGCTGCTGGAGCCTCTTGTGCTGGAGCTGGTGCTGCTGCGCCACCTTCGCCTTCTTCTACAACTGCGATTACTTGCCCTACAAGAACTGTGTCGCCTTCTTCAGCTAAAATTTGTTTTAATACGCCTGCTTCTTCAGAAATGATTTCAGCGTTAACTTTATCAGTCTCTAACTCTACGATGAACTCGCCTTTTTCTACGCGATCTCCAACTTTTTTCACCCACTGGGCAATTGTACCTTCAGTAATTGATTCTGCTAATTCAGGGACTTTGATTTCAGCCACTTTAATATCCTCCTTTAATTAACCCTTCTCCGTAGTATTAGGAAAATGGGTGGGCTACTCATACGAGTAACCCTTTATTCATTATATTGAAAATTATTTCGCTACTGCTTCTGCAACTAATGCTGCTTGTGCTGCTTTATGTGAATCGCCATCACCTTCAGAAGTTGAAGCCATTGCTGGACGACCAACGTAGCGAACTTTTTTACCTTCAGCTAATTCGTATAAGTTTTCTAACATGTAATTCCAAGCACCTTGGTTCTTCGGCTCTTCTTGAACCCATACGATTTCTTTTGCATTTGGGAAACGCTCGATAATTTCTTTAACTTGCTCGCTTGGGAATGGGTAAAGTTGTTCTACACGAACGATATGTAAGTGGTCGAACCCTTCACCGTCTTTAACGCGGTCAGCAAGGTCGATCGTTACTTTACCAGTTCCAAGTAAGATTTTTTCAACTGCTTCTGTATTATTACCAGTTGTTGGTTGCTCGATTACTTCGCGGAATTTACCATTTGCAAGCTCTTCAGCTGAAGCTGCTGCTAATGGGTGACGAAGTAATGATTTTGGTGAAACAACTACAAGTGGTCGTACACCTTCTGTACCAAGCATGCTAGCTTGACGACGTAATAAGTGGTAGTAGTTTGCTGCATTTGAACAGTCTGCTACGAACCAGTTGTTCTCAGCTGATAACTGTAAGAAACGTTCCATACGGCTTGAAGAGTGCTCTGGACCTTGACCTTCGTAACCATGTGGTAAAAGCATTACTAAACCAGATTTTTGTCCCCATTTCGAGCGAGCTGCTGAAATGAAGTTATCAAACATTACTTGTGCCATGTTTGCAAAGTCACCAAACTGTGCTTCCCAAATCGATAACACGTTAGGATTTTCTAAATTGTATCCATATTCAAAGCCTACAACACCCGCTTCAGTAAGTGGTGAGTTGTGTACTGTAAATGATGCGTTCGCACCTGAAATATGGTGTAATGGCGTAAATAATTTACCATTGTTTTTATCATGTAGCACTAAGTGACGTTGAGAGAACGTACCACGTTGTGCATCTTGACCAGTGAAACGAATTGGGTTGCCATCTTGAATAATTGTAGCGAATGCTAACGTTTCTGCATGACCCCAATCGATTTTTTCTGTTGCAAAGCTTTCGCGACGTTTTTCTAAAATTTTACCTAGTTTGTTTTGAGGCTCGAAACCTTCTTCAAACTGAAGTAATTCTTCGTTAATTTTTTCTAAACGTTCCGCACCAACTGCTGTATCGATTTGCGGGAATGAAACTTTCACTTCTTCCGGCATTTCAAGGTGTGCGTGCTCATCTTTTTCAGCCATTTCTTTTACATAATCGTAAGCTGCTTGCATTTCTGCATAGATTTTTGCATCAAGCTCTTTTACTTCTTCCATTGATACTAGTCCTGCATTTGCAAGTTCTGTACCGTATAGTACGCGAATTGTTTCATGTTTAGCTACTAATTTGTACGTATCTGGGTTTGTTACTGTTGGATCATCTGTTTCATTGTGACCATAACGACGATAACCAATTAAGTCAACTAAAATATCTTTACCGAATTTTTGACGATAAGCTGCTGCGAAACGACCAACTTGTGCTACTGCTTCTGGGCTATCTGCGTTTACATGTACGACTGGCACTTCATAACCTTTTGCAGGGTCTGAAGAGTAAACAGATGAACGAGAATCATAGTGTTCAGTTGTGAAACCAATCATGTTGTTTGCGATAATATGAATCGAACCACCAGTAGTGAATCCCTCTGTTTTCGCAAAGTTTAATGTTTCTGTTACAATTCCTTGACCTGGGAATGCAGCGTCACCGTGAATAATGATACCTAATGCTTTTTTCGCATCAAATTCAACTGCACCTGGCTTCGTTGTATCATCTTGAGCTGCACGTGTTGTACCTAATACAACTGGTGCTGCTACTTCTAAGTGAGATGGGTTATAAGCTAATTTTACATTCATGCCAGACTCACGTGTATAAGAAGCACCCATGTGATACTTCACGTCACCTGTCCAACCTTTTGTAATTTCAAGACGACCATCTTCAGGTAAGAATAAGTCGTTCGAAACGTGTGCAAAATCAGAGAACATCATGTCATAAGGTTTGTTTAAAATATGTGTTAAAACATTTAAACGGCCACGGTGTGCCATACCGATACGAACATTTTTTAAGTTTTCTTTTTCTACTGTTTTTAAAATCTCATCTAATAGAATAATTTGCGTGTCTAAACCTTCACCTGAGAAGCGTTTTTGACCAACAAATGTTTTATGAATGAATTTTTCGAAATTTTCAACGCGTGTTAAACGCTCAAGCATAGCTTTTTTATCGTCATTTGAAAGTGGCGATCTTAATGCACCTGATTCAATTTGCGCTTGAATCCAAGCACGTTCTTCTTCATTTGAGACTTGAGAGTACTCAAATGCAATTTTTTCTGTGTATACAGATTTTAAGAAGTTAATTGCATCTTTACCATTTTTCACGCCAGCTGGTACTTCTTTGAAGAAAACAGCCGCTGGGATATCAGCTAAATCCGCTGCTGATAAACCGTATGCGCTTTCATCAATACGAGAAGTATCTAATTTGCGATTTTTTAACGGGTAAAGATCTGCTGCTAAGTGTCCCTGTGAACGAATAGCCTCTGCTAGCTTTACTGCTGCTAATACTTTTTTATAATCACCTTGCGCTGCACCTGTTGTCGCTAAAGCTACGTCAACACCCTCAACTTGTGGCGCACCATAAGTTTCGAATAGTGCAACTAATTCCGCTTCTACTTCCTCAGGAGACTGCAGGTATAGGTCATACTGTTCTAATACATAACCTAAGTTTGGTCCAGCAAATGCTGTCCAAGGGGAACCTGCAGAGTATACATTGTTCGACATGAGAAATAACCTCCAACTATTGCCGTTTAGGCAGTTCCATTTATTAAGTAAAATAAATCTGTATAATATTTTACCATTCTCGGTACTATTATGAAACAATTCAAAACATATTGCACGCAAGAACGTTTTTTCCATCTCAATCTTACTACTCTACACAAAAAATACAACTCTTTTTAGCAAAATAAGCAATTTTTTTCGTGAAGTATAAAAAACGATAAAAATATAGACAAATTGTTACGTTCTTATTGCGAACCGTAATAAAAAAACAGTCCCTTTTCCGATTTGACTATGCACTTCAATGTCCCCACCGTATTTTTGGATGAGCATTTTTGTAATGCTTAAGCCTAGCCCGGTGCTCCCCTCTACATGTACACGCGCATCATCAACCCGGTAAAAGCGGTCAAATATATACGGCAAATGCTGCTCGGCAATCCCGATACCATTATCGGCTATTTCAACAAAAATATTATGCTTATCATAATGAATTGTTGTCTCAATATGAGGAATGTTTTCGTTATAGCGAATACTATTTTCAAATAGATTTCTTACGATTTGAGCGAACGCTTCACTGGAAATTGCAGCTTCTTTCGACTGTCCTACAACATGAATAGCAAATGTCGCTTTTTTATAAATAAATTGCAATTCTGTCGATACTTGGCGAATGATTGATTCTACATTTGCACTAGCATTTTCTGCTATCGCTTCTTTTTTTGCCAGTTGAAGAAGTTCCTCCATTACCTTTTTCATACGTGCTAGTTCGTTTAATGACGTTTCTAATGATTCTTCCATAATTGCTGGATCATCTTTTCCCCAACGTTTTATTAATGACAGATGCCCTTCTATTGATTGAATAGGTGTTCTTAGTTCATGTGAGGCATCTGAAACAAATTGTTGTTGTCTATTAAATGACACTTCTAGCTCTTGCAACATCGATTCATACAGCCTAATCAAATCACCGATTTCATCTTTTGCATCATATGCAAAATCCACTTTCGTTTCAAAACCGCGCTCCTTAACAGCTTGCATCGAATTGCGAAGTTGCTGTAGCGGCTTTACGAGCAATGTCGATATATAATAGCTAATCATAGCTGCCAATATGACGGCACCAACACCCATAATAAGCATCGTTGTTAAAACATAGCCCATTACAGACTGGAATGATGTTAGTGGGTGAATAAGTTGTAGAACGCATTGTAACGGTCCGATTTGGACAAGTCGATGCATTACATATACATCTGTTCCCCCTAGCGTCACCTTATCTACAATTGTTTGATTCGGAGAGGAGAACGATATTTCTACATTGACAGGTGGAAACGAATCATTTATTCGTAATATTTCCTTCCCATCTAACTGATATAATCGGACAGTTTGATCTTGATTTAAAATTGCTTTCATTAAACCTGTTTGATTTTGTAACTCCTGTATTGTAACAGTTAAGCCTTGTGATGCAAAAAAAGAGGACATATCATCCATCGTTCTGGTTGCATTTTTTTCCTCACTTTCCAGTAGCCACGTGTTAAGGGCAATAAAAATTACTATACATAACGCTGCATATGAAATGAAAATCGTTAAGCCCGTCGTTAACATCCACTTCGTTTTTAACGATTGATTTTTTATACTATTAATAATTTTCATTCACGTATCACATACCCTACACCTCGTACTGTTTCTATATATGGTGTTTGATCAGTTGTTAGCTTTGCACGTAAATGGCGAATATAAACATCGACTACATTTGTTTCTACTTCCGTTTCATAGCCCCACACATTTTCTAAAATTAGCTCTCGTGTACATACTTTATTTTTATGCTCCACTAACAATTTCAGCAAATCGTATTCCGTCCGAGTGAGCTCTAACTTTTGCCCTTCGAAAAATACTTCATAGGCAATCGTATCAATTATTAAATCCCGAACGAATAATTTATGATTATTTTCATTTATTGGCTGAACTCTTCTAAAAATCGTCCGAATTCGTGCTAATAATTCTTCAATCGCAAATGGTTTAACAATATAATCATCTGCACCTGCATCAAGTCCAGCAACTCGGTCCATGACTGCATCGCGTGCCGTTAATAAAATAATTGGCACATCAGACTCCTTACGAATTCGACGACAGACTTCAATACCATTTAAACCAGGAAGCATCACATCCAACAAAATGCAAGCATAC
>JBJEFO010000219.1:0-3080 GCA_051874135.1 Lysinibacillus sp. | reverse complement strand
TCATGCGGTTTGGCGGCCCGCGCGAATGGATATGAAATCTTTTATTTAACTAAATATCAAGCACATGTTTTGGTGAAGATCTATAATTAAATTAAATTTCTAAAATCCCTTTTCTCCACCGCTCTACGAAACTTTCAAATGTAATTCCGTAGCGGCCATATACATCATGATAGACGAAATAAACACCTAGTTTGTCCAGTAACTCATCATCAATTGGCATAACATCCAACCTTTCTACATGTCATTTCCAACGAAATCCCTCTGCACCTATTCCACACTTTTTAATACCGTTACAACGATGTGTCTACTATTTCATAAATTAATTAGCGAAAACGGTTTAATATGTTAAAAAATATTCACATAAAAAGGAAAAGTACTCACTTTTCAAGCTAAAAGATTTAGTAAGATGATAAAGAGATACATGTAAAATACGGAGGAGCTACAATGCAAAAATTGTATACCATATTATTAGCTAGTATACTTTCACTATTTTTAATAGGCTGTTCTGATACGTTAAATGAAATTAAAGAAGCGGCATCAGGTATTAATTCGGCTGCTGATAAGGCGGCAACGGCTATTTCACAAGACGTTCATTCCATTCGAGCAATTGAAATTACACACAATACTCAAACGTTTACAGTGAATGACTTATTTAAATCCATTCTACGTGACGTACAGTGGCATTATGAGCCAAGCCAAGAAGAAAATGTTTTAAAAATAACAGGGGCTTGGCAACCTAACTTATTTGCCTCTTATAACATAGATGAAACGATAAAACCTGACCTTGCTGTAAACGGAAAAGTAACTATTGAATTAAAGGTTGTGGAAAATATTATTCAGGAAGAAAATACAACGGTAGCATTAACGTACAATGAGGAAAACCTTTTAAATGAAACTGGACAAGAGATTTTACATTATTTGTATGAATATTACATAGCAAAGTAAAAATGATTTTTAATAATTTGTCGAATTATAATTGTCAAATTCGCCTCTTTTTTACTATAAATATATTTTGCACTATATAATATTCAAATGAAAAATGATTATTTACTACCTTTTAACAAATATTGTTTTAAAATACAATTTAAAATAACGAATGTTTAGGAGGTCAATTACATGTCACTATTTTTTATTAAACACAAACATGGTATACACGAAATTACAGATGTAAAAAAGCATACAACGAATATTGAATTACGTACAGCAACGGGTGAAGTTTTACATATCATCGTCATTACAGATGAAAATTACACGGTTTACGACGATCGTTTTGCCGGTGCATCGAAGCAGCTAAATTCAATTGAAGCGTATGATATTGATGGTAGCTTCCGCAATATCGATTTCGATAATATGCGCGAATTGTTTTCTAGCGCCTTTACGCAATTAATTGATACGCTTTCGAAATTTGTAGGATCAAATCAATTAGTGAACTTAGATGATATCCGTCATGAAGTAAGTGACCATAATAAAGGACTGCACTTCAAAGTTATTACAGATACGAAAATTTACGAATAAATTAAATTTACAGGGGGATGCAAAAAGCAACTCTTTCTATCGCCCCTTTCTACTTAATCATCTATCCTCTTAATCGAAAAGTTCCGTCTCAAAATAACTTTTAAGACGGAACCTTTTTCGTATTTAACAAATTACTTTTTCTTGCAATGAAATAAATTGATGCACAACCTGCTATAACTAACGCGATAAAGAAAAAGCTTGCGAACAACAGCCCGGTCGCTTTTGTCTACAAGCTTAAACATTTTATTAATTGATTGTTGTTACTAAATCACTTGCGATAAACGCTACAAGATCTTGTAAATTTTCTGGTGTGACACCATGTCCATCTTCATATGTTTTAAACGTAACATCCGCGCCGTAATCTTTAAAAAATGCAGCACTGCCTTCTCCCCATACAAGCGGATATACATAGTCATACTCACCGTGTGAGATAAATATTTTCGATTTATCCATCGGTAATTTATTATACTCAACAGCTACAAACTCCGGAATATAACCTGATAATGCAGCTGTTCCACGAATCGCACTGCCCATTACTAAAGCTAATGTTTGTGCAACAACGGCCCCTTGATTAAATCCGACAACATAAATTTTTTCCATATCTAAATTAAATTCTTGAATCGCTTCAAAAATAAATGCTTGTGTAAACTGAATTACTTTATCAAACACTTCACGTGTTGGGAAACCTTCTTCTTCAAACGTATAAAATGCATAGCCAGGATTATGCTTTACAGGTCCCTGCAAGCTAAAAATATGGCAACTACCTTCAAATTCATTGACAAGTTGCAATAAATCGTGCTCGTTACTTCCTAAACCGTGAAGTAAAAAAATAGCTGGTTGTTTTTCATCTGTTGCGTTTGGTGCTTTGTGTACAAAAGTATATGGTGATTGCATTTTTTTATCCTCCTTACAATAACTCCATTTGATTAACGGCTTGATCTGCATAGTAAGCAACATAGCCTTCAATGATGCGTAACGTTTCTTCAAAATCGCCTTCAAGTATTTTACTTGCATCTTTTTGAATCGTTAAATATGTTAAAAAGTCATATCGTAGTGAATGTTCTACCGATGCATATGCATAATCATAAGCAACTGCTTCTTCCGTTACCTTTAACGCTTTATACTGACTATGGAACAGTTTCGTATAATCATCTATCTTTTCCGCAATCGCTTGACGAATACGCATTTGCTGGGCCATTGCTTCACTTTCTATATGCGATATTTTCGGTACTTCACCTTTTCCGTATGTATCCTGCATTATTTTTTGCCACGCGGCTTTATTTTCAACGAAGTACGTAATATTTAACATAAGACGATCAAAGTAGTCAATCTCATCTTTTGCTGATGCTTTTTTCGATTGAATGTTTTCTTTTAACGTTTTCTCGAACTGCTCAACATTTGCTTTTGCTGTTAATTGCGCCATTAATATTTCAATATAGCGATTAACTTGTTGCTGCGCTATTTTTTTCAACGAATTCACTTCCCTTACTTGCTGTTACATTTGCACTCTCTATCGTACCATTCATTTTTAAATTAGGCACTTGTTAATGTTTATTTCCGCAAAT
>JBJEFO010000218.1:45051-52144 GCA_051874135.1 Lysinibacillus sp. | reverse complement strand
CCTCTTCCCAAATTGCTTCCGCTTTTGATTGAAGAATAACATACTCTTTATATTCATCTGCTGGAATTTTCTTTGACTCATCATACGATTTTTTCACTTCTTCATAAAGACGTTTCGTTACGAAATCTAGCTCTTCTTTTGCGATTTCCTCAAGAAGACGACCTAGTTCATCTGAAGTTTGTAAAGCGAATAGTTCGGAAGATAATGTACCGACAACTTCAGCACGCTGTGGTAATCCTTTCTTCGGTGCTCCTGTACGCATATCCCAATAAATAACCGATAACGCTTCTCCGTAATTTTGCATCTTTTTTACATAATCAATAAATTGTTGTTTAACAGCCATAAAACAACCTCCTTTTTTTCTATTATAATTCGAACACCGAAATAACACTACTATGAGAATTATATAATTGTACTTCGTTTACTTCTTGTTATCACAAAATTTAGTTTAATATTACATTTTTAGTTCCGAGTGGTATTTTTTAGTGTATTTTATTAGGGATGAAAAAGTATTACCTATACACAAAACGATTAACATTAATGATTACACTATTTTGAGAGAAGTGAATGAATCATGTCTATGAAGATGAAAATTTCCTTTTTAACAACTGCACTCGTAATGTTTACAATAATTTCTGTTTTTTGTATTTCTCTTTATTTGAATTGGAATCGCATTTTAGATGATAAGTATTTGGAAGTTTCTTCTATTAGTGACTTTTTAGATGAGAGTCTGATTGGAACTTATAATGACTTACTGTCCGATCCTAATATGACCGATGCCCAAAAAATTTCTGCATTAAATACAAAGCTACAGCCTCTCGTTACTAACATTACAAATACTTATCCGAATTTCGGTGCTGGTTATTATGTAAAAGAATTAAATTCTATTGTAGCTTTTGGACCAAACTTTAAAGAACAAGGATTAATCGATATTAGCCAAACGTCTGAAGCTAGAACGGTGTATGAATCCGGTGTGCCATTGGAATTTTATAATTATTCACAAACACGTGGTGGCTATGTTGTTGCAAATATTCGTCCAATCATTCGTGATGGCGAAATCATCGGTCACGCATGGGGTAACGTATTAATGGAAGATGTGTTTACGTTATTTAAAGGTGATTTTATTCAAATGATATTTATTTTGTTTATTATGATTATCATTGGACTTATTGGCTCTCACATTATTACAAACCAGTACTTTAAAAATTTGAAGTTATTTAAAGAGTACATCGTTCAAAATCAAAAACACATCAATTTTAAATCGTTTTCTCCTGAGTTAGTCGAAGTTTACAAATCCATCGAAAATAGTCGTTGTGCACTAATTGAAAGTGAAAAACGTTTCCGCGATGTTGTAACTGCCTTTGACGAATTTGTTTGGGAAGTTGATTTAGAAGGTCGTTATACATATTTATCAGAACGAGTTAGCTCTATTTTAGGATACGCCCCTAACGAGCTTCTCGGAACGACTACATTTGATCAAATGACATATGAAGATAAACAGCGAATTAAAATGAATTTTGCTAATTGTATTAAAGAACAAACGCCATTTCGCAATATCGTTTATAAAAAAATCACCAAATTAGGTGAAGTTATTTATTTAAGCTCTACGAGTATACCGATATTCAGCAATAACGAAGAGTTAATAGGTTTTCGTGGGGCAACACGAGATATTTCTATTCAGGTGAAACACGAGCAACATATCCAACAGCTCGCTTATTTTGATGACTTAACGCAATTGCCAAACCGTGCTTCGTTAATACGAGATATGCAAGACTTACTTCAGCAGCCAAATCCCCTTGCTGTATTATTTGTTGATTTAGATCATTTTAAATCAATTAACGATACACTCGGTCATCGTGTTGGAGATGAATTATTAATATTACTTTCTAAAAGAATGAAGGATTTTTTACAACAAAGCGACAAAATATATCGATTTGGTGGCGATGAATTTATTATCGTTATGCAAAACTTTCAAGATGTTGAGGAAGTCACTTCACGTACAGAGCGTATTTTAGAAGCGGTACAACAGCCATTTATTTTAAACGATATGCCTTTCTTTACGACTTTAAGTATCGGTATTAGCTTGTACCCTACACATGCGCAGTCAAAAGATACATTGATTAAATATGCCGATATGGCGATGTACAAATCAAAGGAAAATGGTAAAAATCAATTTACATTATATATGGACAATATGAATAGCGAAGTAACTGAAACATTTGAAATCTCTCGTTTATTAAATGAAGCGATAAATGAATATCAATTCGAATTACATTATCAGCCACAAGTATGTATTGATTCCGAACGAGTAATTGGTGTAGAGGCTCTTGTACGCTGGATTCACCCGACAAAAGGGTTTATTTCACCTGCAAAGTTTATTCCGATTGCTGAAGAATCCGGACTAATTATAAAACTAGGTGATTGTATTTTACAAAATGCTTGTAAGACGAGAAAGAAATGGCTAGATGAAGGTGTTGAACATATTCGTGTCGCCGTTAATATTTCATTAAAACAATTCCAGCAGGAAGATTTCATCGAAAAAGTATTAACTACATTAGAAGAAACCGGTTTAGAAGGTCGCTATTTAGAATTGGAGATTACTGAAAGTATTGCGATGAATAATCCTGAAGTAGTCATTCAAAAGCTACAATTACTGCAAAATCATCAAATTTATATTTCCATTGATGATTTTGGTATGGGCTATTCTTCATTAAATTACTTAAAGCGTTTACCAATTCAGCAGTTGAAAATTGACCGTGCATTTGTTCAAGATATTGAGGAAGATACGGATTATGCAATTGTTAAATCAATTGTTACGATGGCGCAAAGCTTAGGTCTTGATGTCGTAGCTGAAGGTGTTGAAACGCACAATCAAGCGAAGGTTTTAAATCAATTAAACTGTACAGTAGCACAAGGTTATTTATACTATAAACCGATGCCAGAGCATGAAGTAAAAAATGTGCTACTTGCTAAACGTGAAAGCTAACGCTACTAGCTTTCACGTTTTTTCCATTATCCCTTATTAAAAAGCTCAATCTTTTTTCTACACTAAGCAAACTTTTACTATTAAATTCACTTTTTTCTTCCTATCCTCTCACAATAAGATATAATACAGAAAAAACAGAAAGTTGTGACAACATGAAATTTGATTGTATTATTATCGGAGCTGGGTCAATGGGGATGGCTGCAGCTTATTTTTTAGCGAAGGCTGGAAAAAAGGTTTGTGCAATTGATGCTTATAATCCACCACATACAAACGGTAGCCATCACGGGGAAACACGGATTATTCGTTATGCTTATGGAGAAGGTCTTGAATATGTCCCACTTGCCTTACGTGCCGCTACTCTTTGGCAACATTTAGAACAACAAGTAAATAAACCGTTACTACTACAAACAGGCGTTGTAAATATCGGAGACAAGGCAAATCCATTTGTGCAAACCGTTATTGAAAGTGCTGAAAAATATGATTTACCACTTGAAGTACTAAATGCAGAAGAAATTATGAAGCGCTGGCCAGGTATTCAAGTGAAAGACAATATGATTGCAGCATTTGAACCTACATCAGGCGTTCTGCGCGTGGAAGACTGTGTGGAAGCATATAAGGAACTAGCGATGAATGAGGGCGCTACCCTTCGCATGAATGAACCTGTACAACACATTACTTTTGGTAATACGGTAACAGTGGCAACATCGGTTGGTACATATGAAGCGGATCATTGTATTGTGTGTGCAGGAGCTTGGACGAATAAGCTATTACAACAATTTAATTTACCACTTAGTCCAATTCGTAAAACATTTGCTTGGTTTGAAGCCGAGGAAACATTATACGGCGAAGAAAACTTCCCTGCCTTTACAGTGGAACTAGGAGATGCATGTTACTATGGTTTCCCTAGCATCGACGGAGCGGGCTATAAAATCGGTCGTCATGATGGTGGCGAAACGATTAATCCAGATGAAGAGCTACGTGATTTTGATGAGTCTGATACAGCTGATTTACAGCAGTTTATTGATACATATATGCCTCAAGTCGGTCCATTAAAAGCAGGAAAAGTATGTAAATACACGATGACACCGGATGAGCATTTTATTATTGACTTCCTACCACAACACGCCAATGTAGTTGTAGCATCTGGCTTCTCTGGTCACGGCTTTAAGTTTGCTAGCGCAGTTGGCGAAATGCTTGCTCAAATGGTCACAGACGGAAAGCCGCAATTATCTAATGAGTTATTTAAATTAAATCGATTTTAAACAAAAACTGCTCGGCTACTATAGTTGAGCAGTTTTTTTCATGCTTGAGTACCTAATCAGAATAAAATTTATATGAATAAAACAGCTGTAGAAAAATGATAAAATCCTGCATCTGCTTTAGGCAAATGCGGGATTTAATTTTCAATATCAGTTAGTTACATGTAGCTTTAGTTTTTTCTTATCTATTTTCCCGACAGTCGTTTTGGGCAGTTCATTTAATATAAAGATTTTTTTTGGTATTTTGTATTTTGCTAACTGCTGAACGCAAAAGGTGCGAATTGCTTCTTCAAATGTATCGATTTCTTCATGACAGACAATAAATGCAGTCACTACTTCTCCCCAATATGAATCGTCTGTACCAATGACTGCTACTTCTTTTACATTTGGATGTTTAATGATACATTGTTCAATTTCCTGTGGATAAATATTTTCACCACCAGAAATAATGATTTCCTTTTTACGCCCTACTATATAGACATCGTGTTGATCGTCCATTTTGGCTAAATCCCCTGTTTTAAACCATTCTTCACTGAATGCCGCTTTCGTTTCATGCTCGTTTTGCCAATATTCTTTGAATAAGTGTTTTCCTTTTAGCTGTAATTCCCCTACTTCATGAATGTTACATAAGGATCCGTCTTCTTTAACGATACGTATTTGATTGAACTGCATATTTTTCCCGACAGCTCCGCGCTTGTTCATTGCTTCCAAAGGATCTATATAAAAATTGTTTGGTCCCGCTTCCGTTAAACCGTATCCTTCTTTAAACAACAACCCTCTTTTATGAAAATGTTCATAAATTGTTTTTGGACATGGTGCACCACCAGATAAAAATACTTTCATCGTTGGGAAATCGGAATTTTTAAAATAATTTGTTTGTACGATTTCCTGATACATCGTTGGCACAAATAATGAAATAGTAGAGCGATATTCATTTAACGCACGAGTTGCCTGCTCCGCATTAAACTTTTTACCAATGACAACTGTTCCTCCTGCCATAAGAATCGGTATAGCTAGAGCATTAAGTCCTCCTGTATGAAAGAGTGGCATATAATTTATTGTGCAATCTTCATTGCATAAGTTCCAGCTAACAATTGTATTAATAGCATTCCAATTGACCGAATCAAATGTAAGAACAACGCCCTTAGGATGTCCAGTTGTACCGCCTGTGTATATGATGAGCCAGGGGGTTGAAGGCGTCCACACAGAATTATGATATATATCTCCTTTATATTCATCTAGTTGACGAGAGAGAGACCATTTATGCGTTATAGCTAAATCATTTACAATCGTTTCAAAGGAATTTTCATAAATGCAAAGTACTGGCTTACAATCTTCAACAATATACTGTATTTCCTGTTCACTTAGTCGCCAATTAATCGGGACAAAGATAGCACCTGTCATGCCACATGCAAATAAAATCGCAAATGTATCAATATTATTTTCACTAAGTACACATACACGGTCGCCAACTTGAATACGATGTTCACATAAAATGCGTTGCCACTTGTAAATTTCTTTTCCTAATTGCCTATATGTCCAAGTACGTTTTGTTTCTATTTCAATTAGTGCTTCTTTATTCGGGGTTAATTGTGCACGATTTAGAATCCATTGTTGTTCATCATACATACAGCATCCCCCTTACATCATAATGCCCCCATCAACATGAAGTACATGACCTGTAATATAATCTGATTCATTTGAAGCTAGAAATAGATAGGCATTTGCAATGTCCTGCGGCTTACCTAAACGTTGAAGTGCTACGACTGATTCCATCTTCGCTAAAATTTCCTCAGGCATTTTTTCAACCATTGATGTTAATGTAAAGCCGGGTGCAACTGCATTGACATTGATTCCTTTGCGTCCTAACTCTTTTGCCCAAGTTTTCGTCATACCGATTAATGCTGCTTTCGATGCAGCATAGTTTGTTTGACCAACATTACCGTAAACACCGCTTACAGATGATGTATTAATAATTTTGCCGTGACCTTGTAAAATCATATGTGGTATTACATATTGGGTACAGTTAAATACACCTTTTAAATTGACATTTAGGACATCATCAAATTGCTGTTCGGTCATTTTGTGTAGCATAGCATCTTTTGTTATGCCAGCATTATTCACTAAAATATCAATCTTCCCGTATGCTTCAATCGTTTGATTTACAAGGTTTTCAACACTATTGCGATTAGATGTATCCGTTTGGATGAATAAAGCAGACCTTTCGTGTTGAGCAAAAGATGCCTCTACCTCTTTTCCAGCCGATTCATTAAAATCAGCGATGACAACATGAGCACCTTCCTCTACAAATTTTTGTACGGCTGCTAACCCAATGCCACTTGCACCACCTGTAATAATTGCTACTTTGTTTTCTAATCGCATACTATCCCTCCAATAAAAACAGCTCGATTTCATTCGTTAATTGACTTAAATTATCTACTAAAGGTGAATGTCCACAATTTTCAATCTTTACAACTTTTGCTTTGTCACCAAAATCTTCTATAATTTCATTCGTCATTTGTTCTACTACGACATAATCTCTGTCACCATAAATTATCAGAACTGGCTGTATAATGCGCTTTATTTCACCTGTTCCTTTAGTCACAACATTATCCATATCACTAATATTAAATATATTTAAGCTATGATAAACATCTGCTAAATTGCGTTGAGTTAGCATGTCATCGATATACGCTTCATATCTTTCTTCGGTTGGTTTATGGTGTGTATAAATTAATGAATTCCACACAGCACGGAGACCTTCTCTATTTTTAGTATCGTATAAACTTTGCATTGCCTGTGTTTTATATGGATCTTGTTCGATTTCTACTAATGTCGTATAGCGATT
>JBJEFO010000218.1:26936-44951 GCA_051874135.1 Lysinibacillus sp. | reverse complement strand
TAAATCTAAAGCAATAATGTGAAATTGCTCATCTAAACTTTCTATTAATAAATCCCAATGCTTTGAAGACGTCATATTACCATGTACGAGAATGACTAATTGTCCGTCACCTAAACGTTCACGATAGGTGATTGTTTCACCATTCGACAATTCAACTTTCTTTAATACATCCATTAGTTCCATCACGTTCTCCCTTTCCCCATTTAATTGTGATTGCTCCCCACGCATAGCCGATACCTGCACTTACTAACGTGACAATATCCCCTTGCTGAATTTTATTTTGCTCAAGCGCTAATTGTAACGATAAAATCTGATCAATCTGCCCGATATGACCGTAATGCGCTAAATAAATCGATTGTTCAGAAGATAAACCGAGTGTTTTTAATACATAATCATGTGCTGATTTTTTCATATGCAGTACGGCTATATAAGCTATGTCCTGCTCGCTATAGCCACTTTTAGCTAACGATGAACGAATTACTTTTATAAAATTATTAAGTGATTTTTCCTCTAACCGTACTTTCATGCCTTCTGGGTCTAATACATCTAAACGATATGCCCCTTGTGCGAGTAATTCAGGTGTAAGCGGATTCTTCGTTCCCCCTACTGGTACAACTACGTCTTCTGAAAAAGAGCCATCCGTTAATAAATCTGCTTCTAGTACGCTATTTTCATTACAATTTTTTTGTAGAATAATAGCGCCCCCACCTGCAGCTAAATTAAACATAAAGCGCGTTCGTTCATTGTGATAATCAATAAAGTCACAATTACGATATCCTCCTGCTAGCAAAACCGTATGAATCGTATCATCTGCAAGCATTAAACTTTTTGCTACTTTCATTGCCATAATAGTCGTGCCACAGCGTAGCTGAACATCAAACGCCCATGCATTACTTGCACCTAGCTCTTCTTGCATCTTTATCGCTGCAGTCCATAACGGATATTCTTTATGCTCTTCCCCAATATAAATAATGACATCAATTTGCTTCGGATCGATTCTTGCTTTTTCAATCGCTTTTTGAGCTGCCCAAATCCCCATTTGAACCGTATGATCATGTTGTTCAGGAATTGTTTTTTCAAGTATCCCCATCTTCGTTTGAATAACTTCAATCGGAATGTTAGCTCTTTCACTAATTTCTTCTGCGGTCATACGTGCATTTGGCAAATAAACGCCTGTCGACAAAATACCGATGTTCATTTTAACTCACCTCTTTTATCAACGATGCTAGATTCCATTCCGCTATATGTTTTACTTATCTTTGCTTCGCTTCTTTTCATTTTCCATTGGGCATATTTATTTCCTAGTGTTCCTGCGATTCCTCGTGGGAAGAAAATAACAGCTAAAATGTAGATGATACCAAAAATAATTATCCAACGCTCAAAAATTGGATAGTCTCTTGCTAATCCAGATAAATAATGTTGTGCAAATTCAATAACAGTCGCACCGATTAATGGTCCAATTAATGTACCAACCCCGCCTATAATAGTCATAAGCAGTGCATCAAGTGTAATGTCCATCGACATGACACTCGTATTTACAAACCGTAAAGACACGGCATACAATGAACCTGCTACACTTGCCACTATCCCTGCCAATACCGAAGCGATAACTTTATAGTGTAATGTTTTATAGCCTAAAGATGCTGTACGTTGTTCGTTTTCTCGAACGGCGATTAATACTCGCCCAAGGGGGGAACTAACAAAACGTTTAAAGAATATAAACGTAATAATTAGACACGCTAATACGAATAAGTAAAACATCATACGATCTCGAAAAATTTCCGGTGCTCGAAATGTAAAACCATCATTCCCCCTTGTTATCGTTCTCCATTTTTCAGCAACAACTAGTAAAAGACCTGAAATAGCAAGCGTTAGCATTGCATAATAATGGCTTTTTAAACGCAACGTCAAAAGCCCGACAAAGAAACTTAAAATAGCTGATAATACCATACCGAACACAATTGAAAGGATAAAAATCATCATCGTACTTTCATACAAATTAAGTATAATAGCCGAACTATAAGCACCTATTCCAAAAAACATCGCGTGACCAAACGATACAATCCCTGTGTATCCTAGTAAAATATCATAACTCATCGCTAAAATACCGAAGATAAAAATTTGTGTTAGTAAAATAATCATCGTTCTTGAATCGGAAACAAACGGTAAAATAATGAGCGCAATCGCAATCAGGCAGAGGACCACATTTGATGTAGTAAAGAATGTTTGTTTTTTCATTCTATCACCCCTTCGCTACCGTAAATAATCCTTGTGGACGGAAAACAAGAACGATTACCATAATAATCATATTGACTGCAAGTGATAAATATGGAACATAATAAGCCATAAAACTTCCTGCCAATCCTACTAATATCGCTGCGAGTAATGTACCAGAATAGCTACCCATTCCACCGATTACTACAACGATAAACCCTAAAATAGCATACTCCATACCCATTTCCGCGTAGATAACACCAGAATATGGCGCCATTAACACACCGCCTAATGCTGCAAGTGCCGCTCCAACCATAAATACATATAAAAAGACCCGCTTAATGTTAATGCCTAATGCTTGCACCATTTCTTTATTCATTACACCCGCACGAACAATTAAACCAATTTTCGTTCTTGTTAAAATATAGTGGAAGAGACCATAAATCATAAAGCCGATTACGATAATAAAAATGCGATATTTAATGATAATAATATTTCCCACTTCCCAGCTACCTGCTAGTAATGGTGGAACACTAACCGGGATGCCATTCGGCCCAAATACAACTTTTATACATTCAGATAAAACAATCATTAATCCGAGTGTAATTAAAATTTGTTGAACATGATTACCGTACACAGGTGTTATTATTAGTTTTTCCGTAATAAACCCAAGTATAGCGCCAGTTAATAACGCAATAATAATGCCGATTGTAAAGCTTTCGGTGAAAGCGTAAGCAAAAATCCCCGTATATGCTCCCCAAACGAATAATCCTCCATGGGCAAAGTTCAAAACATCCATTAATCCGAAAATTAATGTGACTCCTGCCGCTAATAAGAAGATGAGCATTCCTGTAGCTAAGCCATTAATGATTAAGCTAATTATTAGCTCCATTTCACTTCCCTCCTTATCCAATTCCTAAATATTTTTGTTTCAGTTGATGATCGTCAATCAATGCACTCATTGCTCCATGATGAACTGTTTCACCATCATCGATAATCGTAAAGTTATCTCCTATTCGACTTGCCATCAGAAAGTTTTGTTCAACTAATACAATCGTTGTCGTTTTTTTCATCTCGTTGATTGCTTCCATTACTTTCTCTACAACGATAGGTGCTAACCCTTTTGACGGTTCATCGATTAATAACATTTCACTATCGTTAACAAAAGCACGTGCCATCGCAAGCATTTGTTTTTGACCTCCTGATAATTTCCCGCCTGCCTTTTTCCAAAATGTTTTTAAATCCGGGAACAGGTCTAAAACATAGTCTTGCTTTTTCAACGTTGCTTCATCTTCTTTTCGCATCGCAACGCGTAAATTTTCCTCTACAGTTAAATCACTAAAAATCCCTTGATCTTCTGGTACATAACCGATACCCATATTAGCGATTTCATACGTCATTTTTTTTGTAATCTCTTGATCATGTAAATGAATGGAGCCTTTTGAAGCTGGCGTTAAGCCCATAATTGTTTTTAATGTCGTCGTTTTTCCAGCCCCATTTCGACCGAGCAAAACATTTACTTCGTTTTCAACAATATTAATATTGATTCCTTGTAAAATGTGATATTGTCCTATATGTGTGTGTACATCTTTAAGTTGAAGTAATGTGGTCATCGTAAAGCCCCCCTAAGTAAGCGTTTTGCACCGTTTCATTATTCATGATTTCTTGTGGTGTCCCGTCTGCTAATAAACGACCATTAAATAACACCATAATAGAATCTGATAAGTCCAAAATCATATCCATCTTATGTTCAATTAATAAAATCGTTTTTTCACCACTTTTCTTTATCGTTCGAATAACATCTAAAATGGCTGGTACTTCTTCTAACGACATACCAGCAGTTGGCTCATCTAATAAAAGAACTTCAGTATCTAAAGCTAGCAGCATCGCAATCTCAAGCTTTCTCTTTTCACCATGTGATAATTGACTTGCTGGCACGTACAGTTTATTGGACAGCATCACTTGTTCAAGAATGACAATCGCATCATCAATACATTTTTTATAGGAAGTGAAATGCTTCAACATTTGAAATCTCACTTTTTCTCTTGATTGCACCGCTAGTCGAACATTTTCAAGTACGGTTAAATTCGGAAAAACATTTGTAATTTGAAACGAACGCCCCAAGCCTAATCGGGTACGCTCTATCGGTGAAAGTTTTGAAATGTTTTGTCCTTTAAAAAACACCTCGCCCGTTGTCGCTTGAAGCTCGCCACTAATCAAATTGAAAAATGTTGTTTTGCCTGCGCCATTTGGTCCAATAATTGATTTAAAATGGTGAGCTGGTATCTCGAGAGATACGTCGTCAACTGCTTGATGTCCACCAAATTGAATGCCTAAATGCGAAGTTTTTAATATTGTCTCCATTTCCATCCTCCTTCGATCTGACTGTCTTAATGTTCCTTACTATATACCGCTGTTATCGTAAGCAATTTTTGAACAGGAAATAATATATCTTTAGAAATATTAAGAAAGTCAGACCGCTATGTGCGGCCTGCTTTATCTATTTAATTTAAAACAGGGGGTTCTGTTTCTTCTGGAGATAGTTCGCGAATTAATACAGGAACAGGATAATCCACACCATCTACTGTTTCTAGGCGAATTGAATACATAGTTTGCAATGCTTGATGATCTTCTTCACGGAACGTCATCGTACCTTTAGGCGTTTCAAATGACATGCCTTCCATTAGTGGTATTAACGTATTACCGTCTGCATCTCCACCCGACAGTTTTAATGCCTCAACAATTGCCACAGCTGCCGAGAATCCACCAGGTGTAAATAAATCTGGCACTTCATTGTTATAGCGTTTTTTATGCTCTTCTACTAACCAATCATTAACATCATTATCAGGCAACGTATGATAGTACACGCTAAAGCCTTCCATTCCAACTAATGGCCCCATTAACTGTAATGCCACTATATCTGGAGCACCTGTTGAAATTTTAATGCCCTTATCTTGTATTTTCATATCTGAGATTTGTTGCCAAGGTGAATTTGCTCCAGCCCACACAACGAATAAATAATCTGGCTTTGCATCTACGATTTTTTGAATGTTCGATGTAAAATCTGTGGCTGCTGGATCCGCATATTCTTCTAATACAATTTCAGCACCTAGTTTTTCAGCTGCTGTTTTAAAAGCACTTACGCCATCCCAACCAAATGAATAGTCAGGAGCAAATGTTGCAATCTTTACGCCTTCCTCTGCAATTGCAGCCGCTGCAGCATATGCATCTTGTGAAGAATTACGTGCTGTACGGAAAATATATGGGTTAAACTCTGAACCTGTAATACTATCTGCTACAGCAGGCTCGACAATCATAATTTTTTCATATTCTTCCGCAAGCGGTAACACAGCTAATGTATCACCAGAGCTTGAAGAACCTACTAGGAAATCAACAGCGTCATCCTCAAGTAATTTTGTTGCTTTTTGCACTGCTACTTCTGGCTTTGTTTCAGTATCTTCCCAAACGACTTCAATTTTTTTCCCTTCAACTTCAAGTGTACCGTTAGTAGCGTACTCTAAACCGAGCTCAAAGCCGCGCTGCGTTTGCTTGCCATATGATTCTAATGCTCCTGTTAGTGAGGCAAGTACACCAACTTTAATCGTACCGCCCTCTTGTGTTGTATTTTGCCCTTCATCAGAAGCTACATCATTCGTAGTTGTGCCGTCACTGTTAGTAGAATCTGAATTGTCGCCATTTGAACAAGCAGCTAATATTCCAATGAACAAACATAAAAATAAAAACGACCAAATTCTTTTCATCCTTCATTCCTCCTTTGTAGTAAATAAAGCGCTTACATGTTGTCTTAAACATATCGTACTTAATAGCAGTTACAAAAAAGTTACAAAAAAAACTCCCTTTGTATGGAGTCTACAAGGGAGTCGTTTAAATTTTTATAAGTTTTTCAAATATTTCAGTCGTCGATAGCATCGGTTCCATATCATATTCTTCAGAAAGAACTTGTTCACAACGTTCGTATGTTTTTTGTAAGGCTACTTTATTTTCTAGATAAAAATAACACCACATCATCAGGCGATATGCTTCTTCCCATGTAGGTTCTTTCCCTATAATAATTTCACAATATTGTAAGCATTGTTCATAATGTTGCTCCTCATATAGAAGCTGTGCCACTTGCTCTACTACTTTTAAATAGAGTGTTTTATACCGTTGCCTTTCTGGTTGAAGCCATTCAATGTTCGTGTTTTCCTCGTATAAATTCCCTGTATATTGTTGTAGTGCTTTCAATAACCATTGTTTTTGTAAAATCGCAGAATCTTGTTTTTTAGCTAACGAAATCAGTTGTTCAAAATAATTAATGTCACTTACTATATATGGTGCAGAACGTATGCGATACATCCCTGTTTTGCGCTCAATATAAAAAGAATCTTCTCGAGCATTTCTACCAGGCTCTAAAACTTTTAATAACGCATTATAAGCAACTTTAAAGTCTCTTACGGCAACATCCTCTGTACTGCTAGGAAATAATGCATCCATTATTTCTTCTTTTGAACAAAATCGATTTCGATGAATATATAGATAAATAAATAATTCTTTCGCTTTTTCTCGTTGCCATACTTTATCTGTCTCAGCTTTCCAATTACGTACAAATTGTACAGGTCCAAAAAGCTTTATATAAATTGTCGGCTTATATTCTTCAATCGTAAAATTTAATACTTTTTGCTTTTCGACTAAATCTCTCGGTCCAAATAATGTAACTTTCGATAAAAAGAAATGAAAAGCATGTTCATTCATTAACGATTCAAATATCGTTTTATTTTTATTGTATTGATGAACATCATTTATTTTCATTGCGATAAACATAGACCAAAAATACGTGACCATCAGGCAGTAGGCATCCTTCACTTCTTTAAATATCTTTTCCGTCTCTTCAGCCATTTGCTTTGCTTCATCAAGCATGTCATTTTCTGTATATAAAATGAGAAGTGCAAGTTTCAACAATCCCGTTACCCAGCGATCTTCTACCTTTTCTGTCTCTTTCATTCCTATTAGCGCAAAATACTTTGCTTGTGCAATACTCCCCTTACGTCCATAAGCTAATGCTAGGCCAACATAGCATTCTGCCTTAATACGCTTTACTTGTATTTGTTCCATTTGCTGTACGGCTAATTCATAAAAATGAATAGCGTCAGTAGGATTATATGGATTTAACAACAACTCTGCATGACCATTTCGTATATTAGCTACAGCAATATTAAATGTCGCATGTGAATCAATACTATTTTGTAACCCTCGCAAAGCACTCTCTTTCGCACGTACCCGATTACCCATCATGGCATAAATTAACGACAATAATGCATCCGTTTCTCGATGAGCAGACGTTCCATTTTGCTGTTCAAAGATTCTCGACTCTGCAAGTACTTTCGCTTCATGCAGTGCCCCCTGCCTTAAATACATACGAATATCAATATTTCCTACCTTCAAATAATCATTAGCTAAATTTAACTGTTGCCAGTAATGAATGCCGTTATGTGCCTGCCCAATATTCACTAAGTTTTCAACGTATTGAAGATTTAAATAAATATATTCTTGTTTAGGAATTTGACATTGGTTTGATAACGCTAATGCCTCTTGAAGATATCCTTTAGCAATCGAAGGCTGCAACGTATCTACATAAATTTTAGCAAGACCTGCCTTAGAACGAACAATCGTTAGCAAGTCATCTTGCACTGTAGCCTTTTCGATGCAGTGTTCAAATGCAACTTGCGCTTTTTTATAAAAAGCACCTACACGTAAACATTCCCCTTCGATATAATACAATGGATAAAACTTTTCTCGCATATCGTATGAACATTTCTTTATTTGCTCTAATAACCATTTATAATGACCAGCTTGCATAAAATAATGTGCATAGTAGATGAGCATGTCACAAATAAATGGCTCATCATTCGTCTGGCTTATATGATAAAATGCCTGAACAACATTCTTTTTTTCAATGAAATAAATCGCTATCTTTTTATGCATATTAGCAACGTCATCTTGATGTAGTTTCACATATTGTTCCATTAAAAATTGTTTCATTAAGCTATGAAATCGATATTCCTTATTATTGGATAGCGTTTGGATAAAGGCATAATGAGCTAATATATAATCTAGGCGCTGTTCTTCTTCCTCACCAAAAATTGCGCGAATTATTTCAGCAGAAAATGTATCAAATAAACTAAATCTCAATAAAGCTTGCTGGTGAGGGAGTTCTAAATGTTGAAACAATTCGAATGATAAATAATTATTGAAATCTTGTAATGTAATTTTTGAAAAATCATAAGGATAGCGTTGATTTTCAACTTGCATTGCAAGAAGAATGACAGCCATTGCCCATCCTTCCGTTATATCGTAAATTCGCTTTACTTCTTCTTCTGTTAAAATCGTTTCATAATAATCTTCAAATAAAACACTGATTTCATCCTGAGTAAATACAAAATCTTCTTCGGAAATGACAGTTAACAAACGTTTATTTTTTAATTGTCGTATACAATCCCACGTAGGATATATGCGTGTTGCTACGATAAAATGTACATTCGGCGGGGCAAATTCGATCATATGGTCGAGTACATAATTAATTTGAAATACATGGTTTACGACATGAAAATCATCAATGACAATAAAAAGTTGTTGTTTGATTTTCGCAAAGGCATTACAAAACAATGTAAAGAGTTTATTTAAATGCTCTATTTTCGGAAAAGCCGTCAGCTGATCCCATGACGCATCTTGCAATTCAAAATCCTTATAAACTATTTTTATACTTTCAAATAAGTATTTTAGAAAAGGCAAAATACTGTCATCATGTTCCGTTACTTGATACCAACAAAATAATTTCGCTTCATCTGCGAAATATTGTGCTAATGAAGAGCTTTTGCCAAACCCTGGACCACTATGCAACAACGTTAGCGTAGACATTTTGCTTTTATTTAATTTCTTTGTAATGGATGATTTGCGCATATATTGGGTAGCAGGATTGGGTGCTAATATTTTCGAATATAAAATATCCAGTGTTGACAACCCCTTTGCAAAATATTTTGTGTACCATAACTTTTATACTGTATTTCTATAAACTATTTTTCGAGTATATTTAGACGTTTACCTTCTTCTTTTAAGTATATGAATTAATTTAAGTGATATGAAACGGCTGTATTATCTATCAGTTCGCTTATACAAAGAATAATAAAAAAGTGCAGAATAAGTTTATTAAACTTATCCTACACTCGTTATTTTAAGACGGCTGTACTGGTAAAATTGCTTCGAACGTAGCTTTTACCTTTGCCTCTTCCTCATTTAATAAAATATGAATATCACCGTAGTCATTTGACGTACGGATTAAACGTCCCATTCCTTGCTGCAGGCGAAGTTGCATAAATGGTAGTTCCACTTCCTCAAACGGATTTTCTGCAAATGAACGTTTCGCATCGAATAGCGGATCATGCGGTGGGAATGGTAAATCATAAATAATGACACGCGTTAATGCCTCTTCAGGTAAGTCTAAACCTTCCCATAAATGATATGAGCATAATGTTTTCATCGTACCTTCTTGGAAATCACGTACGATTGCCGATAATTCACGATCTCCTTCAAACGCTACTGTCATGCGATCTATAATCGATAAACTTGATTTAAACTGTAGCATTGCCTGTTTAGATTTAAATAAAATTAACGTTTTTTCACCATCGCGTAGAAGCGATTGTACTTTGCTCGCCTTTTCTTGTTGTGGCAACTCATGCAAATAGATTTTCATGACGTCATCATAATCGAATGGTGATGGTACACTAAAGGATTGATAATTTTTAATACCTAAACTATAAGCAATATAAGAGAAATCTTTATTAACAGATAACGTAGCAGATGAGAAAATAATCGGTAGTTTTTTCGAGAATAGCTTTTCTTGTAGCACTTCTGTAATTAAGCGCGGCATAATGACGAGTGTTTCCTCACCATCTGTTTCCTCTAGCCAATCAACTGCATCACCTTGTGCAACAAAAATACGAATGGCCGCAACATACTGCTCTAAAAATTCTTCCGCCATATTCAGTTCATATTCAGGAATCATATAAAGCTCTGATTCAAATACAAACTCTTCTAGTAGCTGTTCTACCGAATCGATGACGTGCTTGCCAATTAACAGGAGACGTTTTGATTTATTAATACGTTTACGGTCTTCTAATGATTGCACTAAACAATCACGCAATTCATCGAAAAATAGCTCATGATTGTCTTGTAATCTTTCCATTGCATAAAGTGTACGCTCACGAACACCATCTACCATTAAACGCTCTAACATTGCCACAATTGTTGTCGCTTGAACCTTTACCGTCATTGCTTTTTGTGCAGCATACTCAAGTAAGTGCCCTTCGTCTAATACAATCATTGACACTTCAGGAAGTAACGGTAATTGCCCCTCACGTTCACGTGACTCTTTCGTTGCTAAATGCTCCATGAGAAAATCTTGCGAGCAAATAATCAAATCTGTTGATTGACGGTAATGCATACGATGTAATGTTTGCCCACAACGATTACGTACGTTACAAGTCGCACATTGCATAACTGCATTATAATTTACCTTTTGCCAGTCTTCATCGCTGACAGTCGGAAAATCAGAGCGATCTCCATATGGTATAGCCTTTGTCATTGGTCCAGCAGCATATACTTCTTCTGGAATCGTAAAGGCGATATCATCAATCCATTCATCCGTTTCCACTTTTTCTGCCTCTTCAAAGCGCTTTAAACATAAATATTGATCACGTGATTTTGCTAAACGAACATCAATTCTTAAATTTAGTACATCACGTAGTTTATGAATATCGCCGCCTTCTTTTACAAGTTGGTCGATTAATGTTTCATCTGCACAAGCAATGAGCGCTGGACGCCCTGTATAACGGGCATACGAAATGGCAGGTAAAAGATATGCAATCGTTTTCCCTGTACCTACACCTGCCTCTGCAAATAATACATTTTTCTCTTTTAATGCTTGCTCGATTTGATACGCCATAAAAATTTGCTCATCACGGCATTCAAAACCCTTTTCTGGAAGCTCATCATATAGGACGTCGCCAATCCAATCTCCAAGCGATTCAAAAAATGAGCGATCTTTTGATAGCTCAAATGGTAAAGATTCTCTCATACTAATAATTGCTCCCTCATTTTTCCATTCACTTTTAGAAAAACACTCCTAAACCAAATTAGGTCAAGATGCTATGCTTTCTTATGCGGATGTGCGTAAAAAACTTATATTTTCTTATCCGCTAGAAAACATAAGACTTACATAAAAATATAAAACAACGATATACTTTTACTTCACTACAAAGCAATGCGAAACGGAAGGAGAAGCACTCCTTCCGCCCACATTAATCCTCGCGTTTCGACTTTTGGCCCCAGAATTGATAAAGATCTGTACGAATAAAGCCATTAAATAGTTTACGCTTCTTCGTTGCTTTCTTGCCATAAAGTTCTTCAAAGTTTTCCATTGAAGATAGCATATAAACAGACCACGTTGGGTAGTTGTTCATCACTTGACCAAGTTCACGAATAACTTGTTCAATTACTTCTTTTTCCCCAATACGCTCACCATATGGAGGATTGGAAATCATCACGCCATCTGTATACTTCGTCGTAAAGTCTGTCGCTTGCATCTGTTTAAATGTAATTATATCCGCAAAACCTGCTTCTAATGCATTTTCTTGTGCAATATTTACCATACGATGATCGATATCTGATCCAATAATGTGCAATGGTTGATCATAATTTGCTAAATCATCCGCTTCGTTACGAACTTCATCCCAGATTTTCGCCTTCATCCAATTCCACTCTTCAGAAATGAATTCGCGATTATAACCAGGTGCAATGTTTTGACCAATCATTGCCGCTTCTAACGGAATTGTCCCAGAACCACAGAACGGGTCAACGAATGGACGGTTTGGATTCCATTTAGAAACTTTCACTAGTGCCGCTGCTAATGTTTCCTTTAATGGCGCTTCCCCTTGTACTTGACGGTAGCCACGCTTATGGAGACCTGCACCAGATGTGTCAATCGTTAATGTCGCTACGTCTTTTAAAATCGATACTTCAATTTTAAACGTAGCACCCGACTCATCTAAAAAGCCTAAACGTTTATAATGATATTTCAGACGCTCAACAATTGCTTTTTTTACGATAGCTTGACAGTCCGGTACACTAAATAATTTTGATTTGACAGATTTACCTGTTACCGGAAAAGCTGCATCCACTGGTAAATAGCGCTCCCATTCGATTGCTTTTGTACTTTCAAAAAGCTGGTCAAATGTTTTTGCAGGAAACTGCGCCACGACGATTTTTACACGATCCGCTACACGCAACCATAAGTTACAGCGAGCGATTGCTGTTTCATCGCCTTCAAAGTACACTTTTCCGTTATCTACACGTGTTTCATAGCCTAACGCTTGTACTTCATCTGCTACAATTGATTCGAGCCCCATTGCCGCTGTTGCTACTAATTGAAATTTTGTCATAAATGTATTACCTTCCTTGATGTTCGACTTCCCAAAACTGTATAAAATCTAACAGCTCATCCATTGGTAATGGTTTACTGTAGTAATATCCTTGAATAAAATCACAGCCCATTTGTTTAAGTAATTCCACTTGTTGTGCACTTTCAACCCCTTCAGCTACAACTTTCATTTTTAAACGATGTGACATTTGGATAATCGCATCGACTACTGCTTGTTTATCATCAAGCGAACAAATATGTTGAATAAAGCTACGGTCAATTTTTAGTACGTCTAATGGGAATCTTACTAAATAGCTAAGTGATGAGTAACCTGTGCCGAAATCATCAATTGAAAGCTTAAATCCAAGTTGCTTTAATTTTACTAGTTTACTAATTGTTTCCGATGCACTATTCATCACAGTGCGCTCAGTCAATTCAATTTCAAAGTTTTGAGCCGAAGCATTATTTTTCTCTAATATTGATTGTATCGAATCTAAGAAGTTTTGTTGTTGGAAATGAATGCTTGACACGTTAATCGCAATCGGCACTTTCAGAAAACCAGCTTCTACTAATTGCTTATATCCTTCACAAGCCTTCTCGAAAATAATCTCACTAATTGGGATAATTAAACCTGTTTCTTCTGCATAAGGAATAAATTCACCTGGAGAAACAAACCCTAGTTTTTCATTATGCCAACGTACGAGTGCCTCAATGCCAACAATTTGCCCTTTTTGTACATCAATTTTTGGTTGGAAATAGAGCTTGAAATCTCGATTTTCTATCGCCTTTCGAAGTTCAGTATCTAGTAAAAGAACACGCTTCGTATCTGTATTTAAATCTTCAAAATAAAAAGCAAAGCCTTGGCGTCCGTTTTGCTTTGAGTAAGTCATTGCTTTATCTGCTCGATTTACTAATTGTTCAGTTGTTGTACCATCCACAGGGAAAATACTAATACCTATACTTGTAGAAACAAAAACTTCTTGATCATGAATAATAATAGACTCTTCAATCGCACGAATTACCTTTTCAGCAAATTTTGCCGCTTCTCGGGGATGAACGATATTCGTTAATGTAATAACAAACTCATCGCCACCGTATCGTGCTAATATATCCTTATTTTTTAATAACACTTGTATACGTTTTGCTATTTCAATTAATAATAAATCTCCATATGTATGACCAAGCGTTTCATTAACTTGTTTAAAGCGGTCTAAATTCAAGAAAAACACCGCATGCTGTACATCATGAGACACATTTGTACTAGATTCTAACAAAGTATTCATGCGCTCAAAAAATGCAAAACGATTACAAACATCGGTTAAAGAATCCGTTAAAGCACGCTTCTCTAACTCGTTTTCGACAATTTTCCGTTCCGACAAATCTGAAAAAATGCCACAATAATTCGTAATGTTTCCCTCAGTATCTTTAACAGAAAAAATCGTTAACCATTCAGGATAAATATCTCCTGTTTTACGGCGATTCCAAATTTCCCCTTGCCAAATACCATTTTCATATAAACTTTTCCACATGTCGACATAAAATGAAATCTCATGAATACCTGATTGTAAAATAGAAGGACTCTTACCAATCACTTCTTCACTTTTATAGCCTGTTACAAATTCGAATGCAGCATTTACACTTATAATTTTTTTATCTTTATTTGTAATCATGATTCCTTCAGAAACGTTTTCGAAGATTTTCATAATTAAACCTTCTGGGTACTGGGATAGTATTCGGTATTTCTCCTCATCTTTAGTGACAAATTCACTCATTGTTCTCACCCTTATCTCTAAAAGAAAGGCCCTCCAAATAATGGAGAGCCTTTTTATTAGTAAAAAAGCATCAATAAAATTCAATAAGCCATGTTTTGTTCCTGCGTACTCAAACGGGTTATTCCCTCGTACTTTCCAGGCAGTAATCATCTATCTACGCAAGAGATTTTCTTGCGTCCCTCCATCCGTTCATTTCCTTTTGGAGAGTGCCCCTACCATAATTTGGGTTTCTCACTCGTGGGGTTTACCTCGTTCCACCTTGCAAGTTTCCAAGCAAGCTTCGTCACTGTGGCACTTTCAGGAAGTGTCTACCATATCAAAAGACTTAGGTATTCCTTCCGCCGTCAAAGTTTCCTTTGCCTACCCTTATTTTTTCAGGTAGCACGAACACTACGGTCATCTCAGAGCCGTGTGAGCATGGACTTTCCTCTACAACATAAACGTTGCAGCGATTACTCGAATTTCATGATGTATTATTATTATACTCGAAAAAAGTTATAATGACAATCCTATGTTACTAAAGTTTTTCTCTTAGTTTGTCGCCAAAAACTGCTTTTTCTAAATTTGCTAAGCGCTTCAAAATATCATAGTTCATATTACTTGTACTTGGCTGGGGAGCTGGTTTTTTTATACTACCAGATAATTCATCTTTTAAGCGTTCATTTTCTGTTCTTAGCTCATTAATTACTTTTTCAAAATTATCGTAATCTTCCATTATTTGATCTAAAAATTGATCAACTTGGTCGATATTATAACCTTTTACACTCTTTTTAAATTCTTTTTCTAAAATATCTTTTGATGTTAACTTAATATCCATTGACATCGCCCTTCCATACTTTACATACGTGAAGTTATTATACCATAAAGCCTATAAAAGCGTGAATGAAACATAAAGTTATTTATTTTTTATTAATTTAATTGTTAAGCGTTGCAGACGCTTTTCCCATGTAGATGTTTGCTTATTTTTTTGAGAAGCTGACCATTTTTCATGTTTCTCTATTAAAACGATACCAGATTGTGTATATGTTATAGCCGCCTCATAATCTTTTAAATGATGCTCGGCGATGATTGCTAATTGTTCGTAAGCTTTAATTTTATATGGTACATCAATCGTCGGCAGTGCATTTGAAAACGATTTAGCCGCTTGTTCAAATTGTGCAGCTCGCTTTTGTTCAAGTGCTAAATAATAATGCGCAAGACCTGTCTCAGCTACATCAAAATTTTCTGTAACAGCGCTTAAAACATCCATCCCCGTGTCTTTTTGCTTTAAATCATTAAACCATTTACCGATGTTTGTATAAGTCGTTGCGGAATCTTGCATTTGGTCATTAAACAATAACCGAGTTGAATGAATGTACAGCGTAATTAACGATAGTAAATCCCATTCATTATGATGCAATACTTTTAATAGCGCATCTGGTTGTCCACTTTTTACAGCGTCTAAATAAATAACTGGCGCTAAAAACCCAGGGATATCCCCTTGACGATGAAATCCTAGTTTTTCTTGCTCAATCGTCGTTAATTTCATTTTTTCTAAGTCATTTTTCCATAAACGCTTCGTGCTATGCAAAAGATCGATTTGCTTTTGCGAACGCAATTTCGGGATATGCTTCTTATTTAATGTCCAGCGCGTTTCAAGCTGAGGCCAGTCAAAGCTTTTTCCGTTATATGAAACGATTGTTACTGCTCTTTGCCACAGCTTCGATTCAAATAACAATGCTGCTTCATTTGATGGATCGGCAAGTATATATTGCGTTAGTGTAAACTGTTCCTCGTCTGTTTCTAAAAAGCCGAGCAAAAATATATGTGTGCCAACGCCTTTTAAGCCTGTTGTTTCCGTATCAAAAAACACGAGTGTATCATCAAAGGTCACGGCATACGGATGTTCCTTACCTGATTCTTCCCATAACTGAATGGCATCAAACAGTTCGCGAAGCTCATAGTGACCGTGCTTATAGTCTAATGGATATGTGACGACACGTTTAAATAATACACCGAAATCATTTTCAACAAGTGTTAAACCTGCATGTTGCCACTCTTCTATATATGTTGGTTGATCAGGTTTTTGAAATACTGGCTTTTCCTGCTTTATTTCTGTTTTTTTACCGAGCATCTTTTTCATTTGAAGAATTTTATTTTCGTAGCTCATGGAATCCAACTCATTTCGTCAATTAAGATAGACAGTACTTTTAATACTTGTTGCTTGCTTTCACCAATACTATCTTGTGCACCTATACAGGACGGACATCCCGATTTGCATGGGCATTTTTCCACATGCTCCATTGTCCGTTCTAATAAACTCATTAATATATCGTAAACACGTTCACTCAAACCAATGCCACCAGGGTAGCTATCATAAATAAAAATAGTTGGACGTTCGTTATGAATTGCTTTTACTTGTGGGACAACCGATAAATCACTGCGATCACAATGAACAAACAGTGGAATAAAGCTTCCCATCGCATAAGCAGCTCCATTTAACGCATCTGTTAATTGCTCTTCTGACCAATTTTCAGGCATATCAAAGCTCATCCATGTTGCACTCGTATGCATTTCCATCGGTGGAATAGATATTGGACCAGAACCGATGTTGTCATGTGTATTAAAACGTATTTTCTTAAAAATAGTTGGAATGGCAAGTAAACCTACATCTCCGTAACTTACGGTAGCAGATTTATATTGTGCTGATTTGTCTTCACTTAGCACCTTTAACTCTACAGCAAGGTTTGCATCTGTAAAGTAATCTACTTGTACTTCTCGTACGTATGCTTTCTTTTCTTCCCAGTCTAGTTTTTCCACTTGGAATTGCGTGCCTTGATGCATATAAATCGCTTCTTCATGTAAAAGTGTCATTGCGCTATACGTATCCATTTCACCAATAACTTTATTTTTCGGCTCCGTTATATCAATAATGACGACATTTTCTTGTGCAGCAGAACGTAAACTAATTTCATGTGCGGGGAAACGATCACTCATCCAGTGCCATTGCGTGCTCGTCTTGACAAGAACACCTTCCTCCTCTAAATAGGCAAGTAGCTCTTGTACAGTAAACTCACCATATGTATCCGTCATTGAAAACGGCAATTCAAACGCGGCACATTTTAAATGATCCATTAAAATAATAATGTTGTCAGGATTAATACGTACTTCTTCTGGATCCGTACCAAAAAAATACGTTGGATGATTCACAATATATTGATCAAGTGCTGTTGATTGGGCGACATATATAATTAACGCTTCCTCTTGACGGCGCCCCGCTCTCCCTGCTTGTTGCCATGCACTAGCGATATTTCCAGGATAGCCGGTCATAATACACGCCTGCAACTGTCCAATATCAACACCAAGTTCAAGTGCATTTGTTGACACAACCATTTGAATAGAGCCATCACGCAAGCCTTTTTCGATTGCTCGGCGCTCACTTGGCAAGTAGCCACCTCGGTAACCTTGAATCGATTCATCGCCTATTTTATTAAACGTCAAAGATTTTAAATACGTCACGAGCATTTCAACACGTACGCGGGATTTCGCAAAAATAATTGTTTGAATACCGGCTTCAAA
>JBJEFO010000218.1:14847-26836 GCA_051874135.1 Lysinibacillus sp. | reverse complement strand
TGCGCTACATGGCTACCAAATACCCCTTTATACGTATGGAGTTCATCGATTACGATATATTTTAAGTTCTCAAATAGTGATACCCACTTCGTATGATGCGGGAGAATACCTGAATGTAACATATCAGGATTCGTCATGACGATATGTCCTGCTTTTCGAATTTTCGTTCGAATACCCGGTGCAGTATCCCCGTCGTACGTATAGCTTAAAACTTCTTCACCTGTTGCCTCGATTAATTCATTTAGATCTGTTTTTTGATCTTGCGCTAGTGCCTTTGTAGGAAATAAATAAATTGCTCGACTCGATTTGTCGTTAATTATTTGTTGCAACACCGGTAAATGATAACAAAGAGATTTTCCTGATGCTGTCGGTGTAATCGCTGTAAAAGAAGTACCGCTTGTCGCTTTGTCAAATGCCTCTCGCTGATGCGTATAAAGTTGTTCGATGCCTCGTAGTCGCAATGCTTTTTGTAAGGATGGATGTAATTCGTCAGGAAATGGTGCATATTCAGCTCGTTTACCATCAAGCGTATGCCAATGGATGATATTTTGTTTCAGTTCCTCGTCATATTGCCAAGACTGTAGCAGTTCACTAATAGATTTCTTTTTACTCAGCATTCGACTGTCCTTCCTCTACATAGCGTTTTAATGTAGTTAATGTATATTTCGTAGATTGAACCGATTGAATAAATCGTTTTTTACTTGTCGCCTTATAAAAAGACTGCACAAAAAATTGTTCCATCGCATCATAAGCATGATCGATTTGTTGTTTATGCATGTATTTTGGTCGATTCACTATAATCCATTCATAGGCAAGCTCTCGCCATATTTGTAATTGCGTGTGCATATTATCTGCATAAGGCTTTACTTCATTAAAAAAATCCGGTTCAGCGTTGTGCTCACGCATATCATAAAAACGTTCAATTGCTTGCTCACATGCGTCTACTAGATTAGCTGTGATTACTTGTAAATCCATAACGTACACCTCAAATTTTATTCATTGCTTTTAAGTGTATCAAAAACTAGTCTATTTCACTACTTTTAAGCGAACGTGTATTCTTTACGTAATACTTTTTTTCTGCTAAGCTAACTCTTTGATGAGCCTTCATTATTTGCACATTAAATTCAGTTTGTGCCTGAACTTGTTCAAATGCCATACGCTCTGTTAATAAATCGTCTATGCATTCAATAAGGTGTAATAATTGAGTGATTTTATTCATCCTACTCCCCCTTTTGAAATCGTATTAGACAAAACGAGGAAAGTTCCTAGCTGTTTGCTAAAACTAGTCATCGTTCGCTAAAACTATCATTATTTCAACAGGTGTTATGGTAAACTAAAGGCGGTAACAAAAAGAAAGGGTGATTTCATGGCTATTCGCTATCCGAACGGAAAAGTGTATGAACAAACGCAAAATGAGTCGCCAAAAATAAAAAAGATTGCTAAAAAAGATATTTCATTTAGTAATCGTGGAAAAAGTTTAGAGGATGATTTAAACGAAACGAATGAATTTTATGTTGCACAAGGTATTGCTAATATTTACAAGAAACCTGTTCCGATTCAAATCGTCAAAGTAGAGTATCCGAAACGCAGTGCTGCTGTTATTCGTGAAGCATACTTCCGCACCCCTTCTACTACAGATTATAATGGGGTATGGAACGGATATTATATCGATTTTGAAGCAAAGGAAACGGAAAGCAAAACGTCCTTTCCACTAAAAAATATCCATGACCATCAAATTAAGCATATGCAAGCCGTAATCGTACAGAAGGGAATCGCATTTTTCATCGTGCGATTTTCAACACTTAATCGTACTTTTGTTGTACCATTTCAAATGATTGAAAAAGCATGGATAGGAATGGAGAATGGTGGTCGTAAATCGATTCCGCTTAGTCTATTTGAAGAACATGCGGAAGAACTGCAACTTGGGTTTAGACCGCGAATTGACTATTTACAAATTATAAAAAAATTCGTGGCAAATCTTTAGTTTGTGAAAGTGAGGAGAAAATTCGTGACAGAAAAAAAACCTACACGTGAGGATATAAAAAGAGCACGTGAATTACAAAAGAAAAAACAACGCTCCCCGGTAAAAACGTGGCTAAAACGCATTCTTTTAGCAATCGTTACAATTGGAATTGTTGGCTTTTTAAGCGGGGTCGGTTTATTTGCTTACTATGCAAGTAAAGCACCTGAGTTAGATGAAGAACTACTAAAAGACCCGATCTCATCTGAATTTTACGATGTGAATGGCGAACTGTTTGCTACAATCGGGAGTGATGAGAAGCGAAAATACATTGAATATGAGGATATACCGCCAGAAATGGTAGATGCGATTTTAGCAACTGAAGATGTTCGCTTCTTTGATCACTTTGGTATCGATGTATGGCGTCTAGGTGGTGCGGTACTAGCTAACTTCCGTGACGGTTTTGGTGCACAAGGTGCTAGTACGATTACACAACAAGTCGTGAAAAACTCATTCTTTTCAAATGCTAAAACGTTGGAACGTAAAGCACAAGAAGCTTGGTTAGCGATGAAACTAGAGCGTCAATATTCTAAAGAAGAAATTTTTGAAATGTACTTTAATAAAGTATTAATGTCTGGTACTGTATACGGCTTTGGTACAGCAGCGCAATATTTCTATGGGAAAGAATTATCTGAATTAACACTTGACGAAATGGCGCTACTAGCTGGTATGCCACAAAGCCCAAACAATTACAATCCATTTAACCACCCAGAGAGTGCAGAAAAGCGTCGTAATATCGTACTAGGATTAATGGTACAACATGAAAAAATTACTCAAGCTGAAGCAGACGCAGCCAAAGCTGTTGATGTTACGGCATCTCTATTACCGGAAGATCAACGTACAAGCAATTTAGTAATGAAACACCCTGCATTTTTAGATGTTGTTTTAAAGGAACTTGAGGAAATTGACGGAGGGCTACTAGCAGAAGGACTTAAAGTGTATACAACACTTGACCCTGCAGCACAAAATACTGTTGAATCTGTCATGAATAATGATGCAAACTTCCCTACTGATAAGATTCAATCTGGGGTTTCAGTAATTGACACTAAAACGGGGGCACTTGTAGCAGTTGGCGGAGCTCGCAATTATGATGCGTCACGCCCTTATAACTTTGCTTATGATAATAAAGATCGCTCACCCGGTTCAACTTTAAAGCCAATTGTCGATTACGGTCCAGCGATTGAATATTTAAATTGGTCGACAGGCGAAACTTTAGTCGATGAACCGGCGAATTATAGTACAGGCCAAAAAATTAATAACTGGGATAGTAAATATTTGGGTACGATGACATTACGTAAAGCGCTATATACATCACGTAACGTCCCTGCAGTTAAAACATTGAAAGCTGTTTCAACTGATAAAGCACAGCAATTTGTTGCAAATTTAGGTATTGACGTAGATTACTTAGTAGAATCTGATGCGATTGGTGGTGGACGTGTAACTATCTCCCCTATCCAAATGGCTGCTTCTTATGCCGCTTTCGGTAATAACGGGGTTTATACAGATCCATACGTCATTGAAAAAATTGAATTCCGTGACGGGTCTACCAAAAATTACAAACCGGAATCAAAAGTTGCTATGGAAGACTATACAGCTTATATGGTGACAGATGTTCTGCGAGATGTTGTAAGTAATAGAGAAGGCGCTTCAGGTACTTCCGCCAATGTACCTGGCATTGATATTGCAGGTAAAACAGGTACAACAAACTATGGTAAAGATGATTTTAGTAAATTTAATTTACCTTCTTCAGCAGTACCAGATTCATGGTTTGCTGGTTATTCACCAAACTACTCCATTGCTATTTGGAGTGGATATGAAAACTATTCAGACCCAATTACTACTTGGGAGGAGCGTCGCCTTCCACAAAAATTGTTTAAATCGATTATGACGGAATTGTCAAAAAACGTACCAAATACGAAATTTGAACAACCAAGCTCCGTTGTTTCAGCAACAATCGAAATTGGTTCGAAACCATTAAAGCTCGCGAGTGAATACACACCAGCCGATAAAAAGTCAACAGAGCTATTCGTACGCGGTACTGTTCCAACGGATGTATCTACTGAATATGAAGCGGTTGAAATAGAGCCACCATTTAATCTGCGTGCGGAATATGACATTGTAGGTCAAGCAATTAACTTAACATGGGAACACAACAACTCGCCTGAAGAGGATGCTGAACCAGTTAATTATACGTATGAAGTAACGATGAAAGTAGATGATAAGGAAGCCACAGTAATAGCGACAACTGGAGAGAAGAAAGTAAGAGTTCCAAATGTCCAGCCTGGAAGCAACTATACATTTACAGTAGTTGCCGTCGATGGTGAAAACCGTAGTCAACCTGCTAGCACAGCTACTTATATCGAAGGTACACCTCCTACAACCGAGGAACCTGAACAGCCAGAAATTGAATCTCCTGAGATAGATGGCGACAATAACAATGGCAATACCGGAAACGGTGGAAACAATAGCAATACTGGAAATGGTAGTAACAATGGCAATACCGGAAATGGTAGCAACAATAACAATACCGGAAATAGTGGTAATAACGGGGACAATGGCAATAATAACGGTCAAGTAACCCCTCCTGTAACACCACCTACTGAGCCAACAGATCCATCAGAAGACTCGGAAGAATAAATACAAGCCCTGTTCGTTTTTGACGAACAGGGCTTTATCAATTATAGAGCTTCTATTTCAATATGTTTAAAATTCGTAACATCAAATAAGCCTGTATCCGTTAATTTAAGTGTAGGAATCACCGGCAAACTTAAAAATGATAACGTTAAAAAGAAATGGAATTGTAAATCTGGATGAATACGATGTAATGCTTCGTGTACTTTGTGAAGCTGCAGTGCTGCTACCCTTGCCTCTACATTTGTCATAATACCGGCAACTGGAAGAGGCATTTCTCCAATTACTTGTCCGTCCTCTACAACGACAAGCCCACCTTGCATCGATTGTAGTGCTTCAAGTGCTACGATCATATCTTCATCATTTGTACCTACAACGATTGCGTTGTGCGAATCATGTGCCACAGTTGTCGCAACAGCGCCCTTCTGCAAGCCAAAGCCGTGAACAATACCGATTCCCTTTGTACCTACTTGATGATGACGCTCAAACACCGCTATTTTTAATAAATCCTTTTCAACAGAAGGAACAAAATAACCATTTTCAACATCCACTTCACATACAAGATGCTTCGTTGTAATTTGACCTGGCATAATTTCAATAACGTTCGCACGATTTGACTTAAATGGAATAGCTAAATCATCTTTCGTTACATTTGACAAATGAACCGATTGTAAAATAGCTGTTTCAATATTTGTTCGTTCGGGATTTGCTGTCAACATTTCCCCATTCGCAGCTACTTTCACCCCATTTTTCCAAACAGCAGCTGCACGCATAGTTTGTAAATCCTCAAGCAATACAAAATCTGCAATAAACCCTGCTACTAAAGCACCTTTGTCCTTTAATTGATAGCATTCTGCCGCATTTAATGATGCGATTTGAATCGCTTGAAGAGGCTCCATTCCTTGCTCGATTGCAAGTGAAACAGCATAGTTAATCGTCCCTTGCTCGATAATTTCATCTAAATGTTTATCATCTGTACAAAAAGCAAAGCGTCGTGCATTTGCTTGTGTGACCGCTGGCAAAATTGCACGTACGTTTTTTGCAGCAGAACCTTCTCGCATTAGGACATACATCCCTTGTGAAACACGTTCGATTGCTTCTTCGGCTGAGACACATTCATGATCCGTTGCTATTCCGACAGCACGATAGCCACTAATTTGTGACGGCGTAAGCCCTGCCCCATGTCCATCAATGACCATGTGATTTGTTTTTGCTAATGCAATTTTTTCAAGCATTTCTACATCACCACTTAAGACTGCTGGGAAGTCCATCACCTCTGCTAATCCAAGCACGCTTTCATGCTCTACAAATGCCGCCAAGTCCTCTGCTTTCATCACTGCCCCAGCATGTTCAAAAGCTGTAGCTGGTACACTAGACGGTAGCATATAATAAATATCCATTTGTGCCTTTTTGGCGTCCTCTAGCATGAAAGAAAGACCTGACGCACCTGATACATTGGCAATTTCATGGGGATCTGTAATAACGGATGTAATACCATGTGGAAGTAGTATGCGACTGAACTGCGCTGGTGTTAACATAGAAGACTCAATATGTATGTGCGCATCAATCATACCAGGCACTACATAGCGTCCCTCCGCATCTTCTTCCTCGTAAGCTATGAATTTATTTTGTTCATCAATCGCAATAATTTTTCCTTCTGCAACAACGATATTTGCTTTCTTCCAGTTTAGCGTGAAAACATCTGCAACTAAGGCATTTTTCAAAATAAAGTCTGCTGGCTCCTTATGTTGCGAAACTGCTATAACACGCTGCATTTGTTGAATATTCATTTCGAAGCCCCCTACTTTTAAAATATTTTCTTACTATCATACACATTTATCATGCGACTTTCTATTTATAAATACTGAATATTATATGATTTTTTTTGCAATTACTAGATTTAATTATTAAGAAAATAGAAATCGAGCATAATATATATTTTTAAAATAATTAATAACTCAAAAAGCTATCTAAAAGGGAGTGGCTCACCTTTAAGATAGCTTGTGTTTTTGTAGCAATTACTTTGCTAACATGTTTTTGTCTAGTTCTTTTAAAGCAGTTTTCAACAGTTTACCTGTACCCGACTTTGGAATTTCTTCAATAAAGGAAACAAAGTCTGGTATTTTGTATTCTGCTATTTTTTCTTTGCAGTAGTCTCGCACAGCTTGTTCTGTAAGCTCTGGATCTTTTTTTACTACATAGGCTACTGTTTTTTCGCCGAATATTGGGTCCGGTCTACCGATAACAGAGCATTCAACAATAGATGGATGTTGATACAATAGCTCTTCAATTTCGCGTGGGTAAATATTAAATCCACCGCGAATAATAATATCTTTTTTGCGGTCAACGATGAAATGATAGCCGTCTTCATCTTTATACGCCATATCGCCTGTATACAGCCAGCCGTCTTTAATTGTGTTGTCTGTTTCTTGCGGCTTTTTGTAGTAGCCTTTCATCATATTCGGACCGCGGAAAATAATTTCGCCTACTTCATGAGGGCCTACTTCATTACCTTCTGCATCGACAATTTTTAAATCAACGCCTGCTAACGGCACACCGACAGAATTGATTTTCTTCTCAAAGTCACGTGGTGTTGTCATTAGCATTACTGTACTTTCAGTTAAGCCGTAGCCTTCAGAAATTTCTACGCCAAATGTTGCATTTGTTTTATGCAGCAACTCTTCTGGTAAGCTAGCACCACCACAGCCTGCAGTTCGTAAATTAGAAAAGTCAAGCTCGGCAATATTCGGGATTTGTAGGAAGTATGCATACATCGTTGGCACGCCTAAAAACACTGTAATTTTATTTTGTGCAAGTGCCTTTGCTGTTTCAACTGGGTGGAATTTTTCTTCTAAATAAATGGTAGCACCATGTGCAATTGGAGATAAGAAGCCTTGTAGTTTGGCATAAGCATGGAATAGTGGTAGGACAACTAAAATACGATCGCTCGGTACAAGTCGGTTATACACAGCTGCTGTAATGGACATCCAGTTTAAGTTACCATGTGTAATCATAGCACCTTTCGGATTACCTGTTGTACCAGAAGTATAAATGATTTGTGCTACATCTGTAGCATATAGTGGTGTAATTTCTGTAATCGGTGATGTTTCAAGCTGTTGCCATGGGATAAATTGTTCGTCAGGCGTATCGCTATAAAGAATAACTTGTTTAATAGCTGGTACTTCTTCGAGAACATTCTCGACAACTGGTTTTGTCAGTTGTTCCGTAATTAACAGGACACATTCAGAGTCATTTAAAATATATGATACTTCTTTTTCTTTAAAGGTTGGATTAATCGGGACGACTGTCGCACCATTTGCTAAAATTGCGAAATACGTAATGATATACTCTGGACGATTTGTCATCATAATCGCAACATGTGTCCCTTTTTCAACGCCTAATTGTTTTAAGCCCGCCGCTACGCTAAACACTTTTTCTTGTAGCTCTTTATACGTAATCGGATTACCTCTAAAATGAATAGCAGGCTGATTTGGTAAACGAGAAGTTGTAGAAGTTAGCAATTCAACAATATTCATAATAAAACCTCCTACTTTTAAGTATCACAGGAATGGAGAGATCTCCCTCCCTATGTTAAGTTAAATACTTACTGTCGTACTAATAACTTCTTGTGATACTTTGACAATGATGTCATCTGGAATGCGGAAGCTTAGTGCTGATGGATCTCCTTGAACAGCTGGAACAAGATGCGGAATATCTGCCGTATCAATGTTAAATTCATCGAAGCTCGCTGGTAGATTAACAGCCTCTCTCAGTTCATTAATAACATTAATACATTCGTCTAACGTTTCTTGAGGATTTTCTGCATTTGGCACTACGCCTAATGCAGGTGCAAACGCATTAATTTTCGACAAATACATGTTCGGCATATTTTTTAAAACGCTTGGCATTAAAACGGCATTAGCTAAGCCATGTGGAATGCCGTATTTCGCCCCAAACGTATGCGCTAAATTGTGGATTGGAATATTGGCCATAGCTGATTGGAACGCCGTAATTGCCATGGCGCTTGCTTGTAACATATTGGCACGTGCAGCTACATTTTTTCCTTCATGAACGGCTGTTGTTATATTTTCAACAATAATTTTCGCCGCATGTAACGCAAATGCATCTGAAAAGTTCGTTGCTTTTGTTGAGAAAAAGCCTTCTACCGCATGTGTTAACGCATCCATCCCTGTAAATGCTGTTACTTTCGGTGGTAACCCAACTGTTAAGTCCGGATCTAATACCGCAATATCTGAACATAAATATGGGTTCATTAAGTTACATTTCACATTTAGTAGCTCATTAAATACAACAGAAATCGTTGAAATTTCAGCACCTGTTCCAGCAGTAGTCGGAATCGATACGTGTGGAATGCCTAAAGGTTGCGCTTCAGGCCATACTTCTAACACATTGCCTGTTAGCACGTATTCCACGTGATTAACGCCTCTATTTAAGCACCATTTCACTGTTTTCGCTGTATCTAATACGCTTCCCCCACCAATTGCAATGATGGAGTCTGCATTGCATTCTTTAAAATACTTTACACCATTATTAATATTGCTAGATTTGGCATCTTGCTGAATATCATCGAATACGCCAGCTAGTTTAATACCGGGAACCATATCAAATAAGCTTTTAATTTTTTGTGTTAAGCCGGCATCTGTTAAACCTTTATCAGAAAATAGGATAGGACGTTTGCCGCCTAAACCTTGAATTAAATCTGGTACTAAAATGTGTGAACCTGCGCCGCTTCGGATTTCAGGGCGATGCGTGAATTCAAAATATGAAGTTGTTTTCATCGTATCTCTCCATTCTAATGTTCAATGAGTTTTAGAAAAGTAAACCTAAAGCCGGGCGTTGCGCATTTTCAGTCGTTAATGACGTACAAATATTTTTCAATTCTGTATATTCATCGAAAACTTGAGCTCCTTGTTCACGACCAAGCCCACTTTGCTTATAGCCACCAAACGGCGCATCTGTACGGAAAATGTGCCAATCATTAATCCAAATCGTACCAGCATTAATTTTCGTTGCAATTTCGTTCGCTTTTGTTACATCGCGACCCCAAACGCCACCTGATAATCCATAATCTGAATCATTCGCAATCGCAATTGCCTCTTCTTCCGTTGAATATTTCAGCACACATAATACTGGGCCAAAAATTTCTTCTCGCGCAATTTTCATATCATTTGTTACGTCTGCAAAAATTGTCGGCTCGATAAAGTACCCGTTATCTAATCCAGGTCCTGATGCACGTTTACCACCGCAAACAAGTCGTGCCCCTTCATCAATTCCTGATTGAATATAACCTAAAATTTTATTCATTTGTGATTCAGAGATAACTGGTCCCATGCCTGTTGTAATATCAAGCGGCTGACCAAGTTTAATTTTTTTAGTCGCTTCTGCTAATTGTTGCACGACAATGTCATAAATTGATTCATGTACGATGAGTCGCGTACTCGCTTCACATACTTGTCCGGAGTGGAAAAATACGCCAAGTAAAATACCCGGAATCGCCGTTTCAAAATCAATATCAGGAAGAACGATTGCTGGTGCCTTTCCACCAAGTTCAAGTGTTACTTTCTTCACTGTACCTGCAGCTTGCGCCATAATTTTCTTCCCTACTTCAGTAGAGCCCGTAAACGCAACCTTTGATACATCTCGGTGTGTTACTAAAGCATCACCGACTTCAGCTCCCGGTCCTGTTACGACATTGATAACGCCTGGCGGAATACCTGCTTCCACTGCTAATTGCGCAAGTTTTAACGTTCCAAGTGGTGTATTAGAAGCTGGCTTTATAATAATTGAATTCCCCATCGCAATAGCTGGTGCGATTTTCCACATCGCTAACACTAACGGGAAGTTAAATGGTGTAATGGCCGCGACTACGCCCACTGGCTCACGTACAAGTAAGCTTCTATTTGGCCCTAATGCTTCATTAACAGGTAGTGGCGTTACAGCGTTGTATTTTAACGATAAATCAGCTGTTTGTGTCAATGAAAGAATCATTTGTCGAATGTCAGCTCCGCCTAATTTACGAAGTGTAGCACCTGTACTAATTCCTTCTAAATAAATAATCTGTTGTGCATTGTCTTTTATTTTCCCAGCAAATTGCATCATAATTTGTGCACGTTCTGCTTGAGTTTTTTTCGACCAAACGCCAGATTCATATACTTCCTTTGCATTTTGGACTGCTTTATTAACATCTTCTGCATTACCTTTCGCTACTTGCGCAACAACCTCTGCTGTAGCTGGATTTTTCACTTCAAAAAATTCACCTGAAGCTGATGGTGTCCATTGCCCATTAATGAAATGCGGAAAAACTTGAACTTTCACATCCGTAGTCACATTTCTTCCCCCTTTTAAATAGCGCTGAAACAGCGTCGTTCATTATGATTCAAAAATAACTTCTGTATTGTAAATCTCTTCTAACGTTTTTCCTTTTGCCCGAGAAAGTACTGTCATACGCGCCTGCAATTGTTTCATCGCAAACTCCATTGACTTTCCTGCTTCGATGCCTAAGCTTGATACTTTTTCACCATCCGGTCTTTCTGTTAACATAATAGCGATTGGTAATAGTTCTTGAAGTTTAGCTTGTACGCGCTCATACAAGTCTAATTCTGGATGCTCAGCAATTAATCGCTGAATGAGGAATGTACCGAATCCAATATGGCGACCTTCATCGCGTTTTACATTGCGAATACCCGAAATAAACCCTGGGAATAAATCCACTTTTGATAACGCTTCATAGAAGAACCAATAGCCTGTTTCTGCTAAAACACCTTCCACAAAAATGTTATAAGTAACTGCTGCATCGATCATTGCTTCAGGCGATTGATCTTCTAATAGCCGGTTCATAACAGTTGGCAATATTTCATCAAATAATTTGTGATAACCAGGGGAAAGCAGGTGACTTAAATCTTCTGTTACGCCAATTTCCTCTAAAAATAAACTGAAAAATTCTGTATGCTTTGCTTCTTCAAATAGGAATGTTGTTAAATAGGTCTCCTCTTCAAACCATCCTTTTTTTGAAACAGCCATAATCATTGGCAAGATATCTGTCGTTACAGCTTCTTCACCACCGATAAATTGAGCAAATTGTATAAGTACTTCTAATTGTTGCGCTTCATTTAATTTCTTCCAGTCTTCTTTGTCTTGGCTAAAGTCAATATCTACTGGATTCCAAATACCATGTTTTTTTGCTTTTTGATACAAATTGTAAGGTAATGATTTTTTGTTAATTTGTTGTTTTGTTGACACATATTCTCTCATGCCCTTCATCCCCCTTGTTAATTGTAATAAATAAAACAATTATGCTTTAGCTAAGGAGTGTCACCT
>JBJEFO010000218.1:6222-14747 GCA_051874135.1 Lysinibacillus sp. | reverse complement strand
GATAAAGATAGACGCTTTTTCAAATATCAAATTTTAAGCCCATCATTCATTTATGAATTAGGCTTGAAAAGTATTCTATTTTATAAAAAAATATTATTGATGACTATTTTTTTATTTCAAAATACGCTTTTACTTTTACTTCACCTTGGTCATTTATTGCTTCCGCTTCACAAATCCAGCGGTCCTCTTTTTCATCTAACACACGACCTTGAACAGTAATTTTTTCTCCTGGTCTTGTCATCGCCTTAAATCTTGAGCTAAATTTCAACAAGTCTTTTGTAGAAAACCATTGTCCAATTGCCTGTCCGACAAATCCCATAATGAGCATGCCATGCGCTATGACGCCCCCTAAACCGGCCGCTTCCGCAAATGGTACAACGGTATGAATCGGATTAAAGTCCCCAGATGCACCTGCATAACGAACAAGCTGTGTATGCGTAATTTCTTCTTTGTGCAATGGTTCGAACGTATACCCTACTTCCATCCTGGTCCCCCCTAATGCCTTTCAATAATAGTAGAACGACTAATTAACACCGTTTCACCATGTTGATTGACAAAATCTTTTCGGACTACAAAGAAATTCATCTTTGCTTTTGTATAAGCTTTCTCTACTTCACCGCTAACCGAAATGTCATCGCCGGGCTTTATTTCCCCTAAATATTCATACTCCTGTTCGCCATGAAGCACTTTTTTCATATTTAAGTTTAAAAGATCTGAACTCGAGCTACCGCCACCCCAAAAATCAATAACCGTTGGAAAAGTAGGTGGGACCCTCTCACCAGTCAAATACTCTTCCTTTAAATCACCAATCGCTAATGCTAGCTCATTCACTTTTCCCTGCTCTACCTTAAACGTATACGATTCTAATTGCAGACCAACCTTCGCCTCAATTGTTGTGCTCAACTCTACACCTCCACACTTCTTTTTTCATTATTTTCAGATAATTATAATCATACTGTTTACCTTACGAATGAACCGTTGACACCGTTTTTACATATTCCTTATGAATTTGCGCTGCAATGATGTTTTTTTGAATTTCAGATGTACCTTCATAAATTTTTGTAATTCGCGCATCACGGTAGTATCGTTCAATTGGGAAATCTTTAATGTAGCCTATTCCACCATGTATTTGCACTGCCTTATCAGCAATACGGTTATAAATTTCTGAACCGAGAAGCTTGGCCATCGCCGCTTCTTTAACGATGTTTTCCCCTTGATCAACCATCCATGCAACGCGGTATGTTAATGAGCGCAATGTTTCAATGTCAAGCGCCATTTCCGCTAAATAATGCTGGATAATTTGCTGTTCAAAAATCGGCTTGCCAAATTGCTCACGCTCATGTGCATATTTCACCGATAGTTCAAATAATTTTTGAGATGAACCTAAGTTCCGCGCAGCAAGTCCTGCACGACCATTGGCGAGAATTTTTAAGGCATTTACATACCCTAAACCTTCTTGACCTAACACATTTTGGGCGGGTACTTCACAATCCTCAAAGAAAATTTCAGCAGAATGCGAACCGCGAAGCCCCATTTTTTCTTCGGTTTTTCCAATAATAAAACCATTAAAATCTTTTTCTACTAAAAAGGACGTAATCCCCTTTGCGCCTTTACTAGAATCCGTAACGGCCATCACTGTAAATAATCCTGCAATCGGTGCATTCGTAATATAATGCTTTGAGCCATTTAAAATGTATTTATCGCCTTTACGAACAGCTGTCGTTTTTAACGCAACTGCATGGGAGCCTGCACTCGGCTCAGTTAATGCAAAGGCACCAATGATATCGCCTGACGCCATGCCCGGTAAATATTTGCGCTTTTGCTCTTCAGTGCCTATTTCAACAATCCCAACGGAACCAATTCCTGTATGGGCTCCTATTACTGTTGTATAGCCGTTAGATGTGCGACCAATTTCTTCATAAATGCCACACTTCCCAACCATATCTAGCCCAGAACCTCCATACTCCTCCGGGATACTAAGACCAAATAACCCGATTTCCTTCGTCATTTTCATAATATGCTCTGGAATTCGGTCTTCTTTTTCAATTTGATCGGCAATCGAATCGACCGTATTATCGATAAAATCTCGAATCGATTTTTTCATTTCGATTACATCCGCTGATAATTGAAAGTTCATTTTGCTCTCCCCTTATTCAATGGATTTTCAAACTAAAGGCTCATATGGGAAGACATCTGCGCTAACTTCAAGTGGTGTAAAACTAGATTGTAACGCACCTTTCATTGCACTTAAGCTTTCAACTGACCAACCCTCTGCATTGTATACAGAACGAACTGGACGAGGCTGAGAAAACACGATAATTTCCTTTCCTCTTACACCAAAAATTTGGCCTGATACGTCCGTTGCTTCGTCTGAACTTAAAAATGCAACTAGCGGGGCAATATGAGCTGGTGAAAGCTGTTTTAGTTTTTCTACTCGTGCTTTTTGATCATCTGTTTCGGTAGGAATAGAGCCTATTAATCGACTCCAAGCAAATGGTGCAACCGCATTCGCCGTAACATTGTAGCGAGCCATATCGAGTGCCGTACTTTTCGTTAGACCGACAATGCCTAATTTAGCAGCTGCATAATTCGCTTGTCCTACATTTCCGATTAAACCTGAAGTCGATGTAAAGTTAATAAAACGCCCACTTTGTTGTTCCTTAAAATATGGTGCTGCAGTACGCGTCATATTGAACGAACCTTTTAAGTGAACAGCCATAACCGCATCCCATTCTTCTTCGCTCATTTTAAATAACATCCGGTCCCTTAATATCCCTGCGTTATTGACAACGATATCAAGACGTCCAAATGATGATAGTGCTGCTTCTACAATTTTTGTAGCACATTCATATTGTGAAACAGAGTCATAATTTGCGACCGCTTCACCGCCTAATTGTTTTATTTCTTGTACTACTTCGTCTGCAACTTTTGAATCGTTTCCTTGACCGTCAGATTCACCACCTAAGTCATTTACTACAACTTTTGCGCCCTCTTTTGCTAGCAATAACGCGATTTCTCGGCCAATTCCTCGCCCTGCACCGGTTACGATTGCCACTTTATTTTGTAATTGAGTCAATCTTTCCAACCTCCCTAATTCACTAATTCTATTAAGCTTGGACCTGATAGAAGATTATTCTCGATATAAGCAAAAAAGAATTCTAAAAATGCCAAATCTAATGTTAAACGGCTTACCATCGTAACATGAATTGATTTCCGTTCTGGCTGGACGCGCATCCGTAGGCACGGCTCCAACTAAATGTATTCGGGGATAGACCCAGAATACATTGGATTTTCCGCACGTGCTTTATCCCCAAGGAATCGCCAGCCGCCACTTCAATCAACTATCTTCTATAAAACGATTTTGCAACCCTAAATTATGGTTAATATTCAATCAAATAGCATCACTATTTATAAATCAAAAGAATGGAAGAACATTATTAAAACTTAAAGAAGGATTTACTTTTGCCGTAGCGCGGCACAGCCACAGGAGCCAAGGTTTCCTTTGCGACGAAAGCGTAGCGGCAGGAGCAGAAACAGGAGATCCAAACAGGCCATGCCTGTTTTAGCTCCTGTGGAGGCTGTGGCAAAGCGCGAAGGCTACAGACTTGACTTGAATAATTCTATTAATTCTTTACCTTATACATCTCACTTCTATAATAAATGCTTTAACTCTTCCGACAGAGCGGAACGAAAGTCTGGATGGGCAATGGCAATTAAGCTTTTTGCTCTTTCTCTTAAAGATTTGCCAAATAGTTTTGCAATCCCATACTCTGTGACAACATAATCTACTTCTGATTTAATCGAAGTGACATGTGGAACTTGCACTTTGATGCGCGATGCCGTGCCATTTTTCGCTGTGGACGGAAGCGCAATAATTGATTTGCCACCTTGTGATAGTTTCGCGCCATGAATGAAATCCATTTGTCCACCTACTCCCGCTACTATATGCCTCCCTATTTGTTCGGCATTTATTTGACCGAATAGGCTCACCTCAAGCGCCGAGTTAATAGCATGAAAATTGTTGATATTCGATATTACAGCTGGATTATGTGTGAAACTTGTCGGATAAAGTTCAACGCTATCATTGAGATGACAAAATTCATACAATTCCTTCGTACCAGTAAGGGTTGTACATACTGTTTTACCACGGTTGATTTCTTTTCGTTCATTTGTAATAACGCCTAGCTTTATAAGCTCCATCATGGCATCAGAAAGAGAACCCGAGTGCACACCGAGCCCTTTTTTTGATTTTAGTGAATGAATAATACCATTAGCCACTTTACCGATACCGACCTGAATCGTTGCATAATCCGCTATGAGCATTGCAACATATTCACCAATTTTCAAATCTTCCGCTGTTGGCAATTCATTCGCCATCGTTATTAGGGAGCGTTCAGTATGTACAAAGTAGTCGATCTCTTCCACATGCACAACTGTGTCACCAAATGTTCGAGGAAGTTGTTCATTTACTTCTGCAATAACAATCGTTGCTTCTTTTATTAATGTTTGCACAACATCAACGGAAATTCCTAAATTACAAAACCCTGCTTCATCTGGTGGAGAAAGTTGAATTAACGCAACGTCAATTTTTTCCTGCCCGATCCATTTTGGAATTTCTGAAAAGTTTACCGGAATGTAATCGCATGCATGGTTTTCATATGCCTCTTTCAATAATGGTGAACTTAAAAATGTACGTATATTAAAATGTGGATAGCAAGTTGCATTTGCATATTTACACGGACTCCCTAAGATGACGTTATAGAGCGTCACATCTGTTAAACGATTCCTTTGCCTAATCAATTCCTCAACGAGCGTTTGTGGCTCATTGCTCATAGGTGCTAAAAACACTTTTTGATAAGATTCAATATTTCTAATTGCTTGATCAACAGTCGTACATCGTTTTTGATAGATTTGCTTCCACTCTATATTTGTCATGCTAATCATCTCCGTGTTATCATCTACAACTCGCTACCCAATACAACATTCAATTATCTGACAATTTATAAGCCAAGATTTTTCGCAATAATTACTTTCATAATTTCATTTGAACCTGCAAAAATTGGTGTAACGGCAATATCTCTATATCGTCTAGCAATCTTATATTCTTCCATATAGCCGTAGCCACCATGTAATTGCATACAGTCTGCTGAAATTTTACGAGCCATATCTGTAATCCACCATTTCGCCATCGATACTTCGGTTACGATATTTTGTCCTTCCATATGTTTAATGATTAAATCATCGACAAATGTTTGACCAATTTTTACTTGCGTTGCAATTTCAGCTAATGTGAATTGCGTATTTTGGAATTTGCCAATCGGTCTACCGAATGCTTCGCGCTCCTTTACGTATTGTAACGTTAGCTCTAGCATATCTGTTGCTGCAACAATTGCACCAACCGCTGTAAGTAGACGTTCTTGCTGTAATTTGTTCATTAAATATAAGAAGCCTTTTCCTTCTTCGCCTAATAAGTTTTCTGCGGGCACTCGAACATTTTCAAAAATGAGCTCCGCTGTATCTTGGCTATGCATACCAACTTTGTCTAATTTTCTGCCTCGCGTAAACCCTTCCATTCCTCGTTCAATAATTAACAAACTTACACCATTGTGCGCTGGCACTGCTTTTGGATCTGTTTTACATGCTACAATTACGACATCTGACAGAATACCATTTGTAATAAACGTTTTTTGACCGTTAACGATGTAGTCTGAACCGTCTTTAATCGCTGTCGTCTCGATCTTTTGTAAATCTGATCCGGCACCTGGCTCCGTCATTGCAATGGCAGAAATCCATTCACCACTAGCGAACTTCGGTAAATACTTTTGCTTTTGTTGTTCTGTGCCGAAAGACGTGATATACGGCGTTACGACATTGCTATGTAAACCAATTCCGCTCAGTCCTGCGCCAACCCGTGCAAATTCTTCAGAAATAATAACGTCAAAAATAAAGTCTACACCCATGCCGCCATATTTTTCATCAACGCTTGGACATAGGAATCCTTGTTCACCTAACTTTGTCCATAATTCACGTGGAATAATTCTATCTTTTTCCCATTGTTCATAGTTCGGATCAACTTCTTTTTCTATAAACTTTCGTACAGAATCTCTAAACATCACATGCTCATCTGTTAAAAAACCGCGTGTTTCCTTTCTTGCCTTTGCTATCGTTTTATTCATTTTATTCACTCACTTTCTATCAATTGTTCTCATATTTTTTATATTGAAAGCGCTTAATATTTTTACAACTAATTAAAGTTTATGAGTTTGTTATTATAAATATTCTTAATTGCATTTGTTAAACGTAACAATATATCCGTGTACAATTAATCTCGACCTATGTATGGGACGTGCCATCTTGCTTAAGTTACATGTCATTTATACGAATTAGCAGTATATGTAGACATTTCATCACATAATACACCTCAATTTTGTAATGAACATAGTATAGAGAAGGAAAACGCCTAGAGGGGGATAAAATATGGGGTTATTTATGAAAGACGATGAGCATCCTGGATTGTTTAAAAATAGCGGTCGACTTATAGATAACAATCAAACTGATTTTCATAGCGATTATTTGTCGGATATTATAAAAGATCAACAAACATCAAACCAATTAATTCAGCGTGCGATTCAAGCTTTAAAAAATGCACAAAATCGTTCAAATCAGCGGCAAATACAGGAATGGAAAACAGTCGACAAACAGTTAAACGAATTAAAGGAACTTCATACAAAACATGAACAAATTGAAAAACAAGTGATGGATTGGTTGGAAAAGCTAGAGGCTCGGCATGCTGAACTTCAGACGACGATAACAGATGAACAACTTGGAGTAAAAAATTTAATTAGTCAAATTAGTGCTATCGGTCAATCTCAAGAGGAATTTGACCTTCAACTAAAGCAAATGTCTGGAGCAAACGATGAGATTGTAAAACGATTAGGTCAATATAATACCGCTAACAATAAAATTGCGAAACAGTTAAATCAATATAATGTCATTAATGATGAACTAGTGAGCCGACTAAACCATAATAACGCGCTCAATGATAAAATTTTAGCTGGGCTTAATGAATATAATGTAATTAATGAAGAAATTATACAACGGCTAGATCAATATGAAAAAACGAATGATGAAATGGTCAATCAATTAACACAAATTGAAGCTAAAAATGACACACTACTAGACAAAGTCGATGCACAACATACACTTCAACAAACAATGACTGATCAAATAACTACTATGGAAGAAACACAAAACGAATTAGCAAATCGCGTAGAAAGTCAAGACGGATTAATGGAGAAAGTTTTACGTCAAATAGACCATTTACGCTCTATTTTATACGAACGTACAAACTTTTTAGATGAAAAAATTGAAAAGGCATATGAGTACTTTAATAAAATTTATTCGAAGAATTAAATGACAGAATTCATAATTCGTGTTGACGGTTGCAGAATGATTAGTCCAGTATAACTACACGCAATAATACGAGCCTACTTCTCATAGTATCGAGAAGTAGGCCTGTAATTAGATTTCCTCAATATCATATACAACGACTTTTTCTTTATTTAACAATAAAATAACGTTAGTTTTCTGCTCTTCCGGAATACTAAGTTTAATACTAGTACTTTCAGCGATTGCTGTGATGCCCTCATTTCGTAGTACATTGATTGCCTGAGTAATATTTGTGACATACATACGAAATTGTTTTTCCATTACAAAAACCACCTTTGATGTATTTTATTACCTTTGTAGTATAACATTCAATTGTATTATTTAACTCTTTTGTGCCGTGATTTATTGATAATTCAACACTTTTGCCCCTTCAATATGTTCTTGAAGTAAACGGTCAATCATTTGAATAACTTCTTCGACCGAATAATCTATCTCCCCTTGTAACCAACTAATTGCTGTTGCCGTAAACGATACCGTATAATAATGCGTTAAAAACGCTAAATATTTTTCATCTTTATCGCAGAATGTCTCCGCAAATTGTTGAATGACATTGCCAATGATTTCATATACTTCTCGGTGAAAAAAGCGATTAAACTGGTCTCGTCCAAGTGAATACACAGCATTTTGTGCAAAGGCGCGATTGTTTTCTAAATACAGTAAAAAATCGCGTAAACCTTCCTTCCATAAACTCTCTTCTTGTCGATTATATAACAGCTCAATCGCCTCTCGTTCAAGCGTCCACTTCAATAGATCGTAAATGTCGTCAAAATGATAATAAAATGTTTGCCGATTCAACTCTGCTTTTTCCGTTACCTCTTGTATCGAAATCTTTTCAAGCGGCTTTGTTTCCATCAATTCTTTTAAATTATTTGCCAGTTGTCGCTTTGTTTTTTCACTTCGTTTCATTTGTTACTCCTTTTTATACAATTCATACTTTTTGTCTAAATTTATACATCGCAATCATTTTGTATATATGATTTCAAATTACTCATCATGTACAGTATATACGGAAATTAATTTCGAAAGGAAGGAACAAATGAAAAATAAACGAACACTTGCCGCTATTTTTTGGCTTG
>JBJEFO010000218.1:0-6122 GCA_051874135.1 Lysinibacillus sp. | reverse complement strand
GAAAGGAAGGAACAAATGAAAAATAAACGAACACTTGCCGCTATTTTTTGGCTTGTGGCAGTCATTATTATGCTAATTGTCATGCCGGATTTAAATAAACTCGTGCAAGAAAAAGGACAAGTTACATTACCAAACGATTTAGAAAGCGTCATTGGTACAGAGATTTTAAATGATATGACAAATGAAGGCAGGGATACGTATTCGTTTGCCTATGTGTTCCATCAAAAAGACGGCTTATCTGACGCTGACTTCTCAGCAATTGAGCAAACTTTAAACGGTCTTGATACTCAATCTCTAGGCATTACGGATACACTTTTTCATACAGAAAGTGAGGCCGTTGCTGATCAACTTATTAGTAAAGATGGTACGACGGTGTTAGCACAGTTAGCTATTGATAAATCGCTAGGTACTGCAAGTGAGGTAGCTGAATTGCTGCGCGATGAAGTGGACGATTTAAATATGGATACATATGTAACAGGTCCAGATATTGTTATTGATGACTTTACAACAACAACACAAGAAGGTGTGAAAAAGACAGAAATTATTGCTGTTATTTTCATAATCACGATTCTAGTCATCATCTTCCGTTCTCCTGTCGTTCCTGCCATTTCACTAATTACTGTTGGCGTTGCATACGTTATTTCTTTATCAACTGTCGCTTTACTAACGAAACATTTTGACTTTCCGTTCTCCAACTTTACACAAGTATTTTTAGTCGTTATTTTATTCGGGATTGGAACAGACTATAATATTTTGCTATTTACACGCTTTAAAGAAGAGTTAGCACGTACAAACCATGTACTAAAAGCGATTAGTAACACCTATAAAACAGCAGGTAAAACAGTATTATTTAGTGGATGTGCTGTCTTTATTGGCTTTACCGCATTATACTTCTCGCAATTTTCGATGTACAAAGCAACTAGCGGTGTTGCAATTGGTGTATTCGTTCTGTTAATCGTCTTGATGACCTTAAACCCATTTTTTATGGGACTGCTCGGCTTTAAGTTATTTTGGCCGATCAAAGAAATTCATGGACATTCAGAAAATAAGCTGTGGGCGTTTTTATCAAACTGGTCCTTTACTCGCCCGCTCTTTTCAATTGTACTCGTATTACTAGTGTCTGTTCCGTTTATTTATACGTACACGGCGGAGCTTAATTATAACGACTTAGTGGAAATTGATAATAAATACGAGTCAAAACAGGCTATTACAGTTATTGAAAAACATTATGTTGCAGGCATGAGTGCACCATCAACACTTGTCATTCAAAACGATGAATCACTTGCAACAAACAATTATTTAAAAGCAATAGACGAGTTAACTAGAATTATTGCTAACACACCAGGAGTAGCAAAAGTATACTCCCCTACACGTCCTGAAGGAAAGCGTATTGAAGACTTATACGTAAATGAACAAGCCTCAACATTAGAAGAAGGTTTAAACGAAGCACAAGAAGGCGTCGGCACAATTAATGAAGGACTAAATGATGTAACCGAAAGTTTATCAGAAAAACAAGACTTAAGTGGCGTCCAAAGCTTAATTGATGGCACAAGTGCTCTGCAAAACGGTGCAAGTCAGTTGTCAACAGCTTTAAATGAATTAACCGCCGGACTAGGCGATGCACAAACAGGTTCATCCGAGCTAGCTAGTGGCGCTAGTAATTTACAAAATGGGTTAACAGAATTACAAAGTGGTGTAAATCAATTACAACAAGCTTATAGCGAGCTCTCAGTTGGATTCTCTCAATTTAGCCCATTCTTTACACAAGTAGAACAACTTGTAGCATCTAGTAAGCAGGCATATGAAGGTATTTTAGCGTCGATGAATGCTTACATTCAAACAAATCCAGATGCTGCAAATAATGAATATATTCAAACAACGATCGGCATTGCACAACAAGGTTTACAATCTTTAAATACATTAGATGTTGCTACATTATCTAGTCAATACAATCAATTAACAACTGGCATGTCTCAAGCAAATGCAGCGCTTACTAATGCACAGGCAGGGATTGATCAATTACAAGCTGGGGCGAGTCAACTTGTAGATGGCGCTAATGGCTTATCAACAGGTATCGGCTCTGCCACAAGTGGTGCTGAACAAATTGCTGCAGGTTCTACCGCATTATCTAACGGTTTATCTGACGTGCAAAACGGTCAACAACAGCTCCAACAAAGCTTACTTGATTTACAAGCAAACATGCAGGCGTTAAAAGAAGGTCTTGGAGAAGGTGCAGAAGGATTATCTGAAATTTATAATGGGCTAAGTGATGCGAATAGCTATTTAGCAGAACTATCTGCAAAAGAAACTGGTACATTTTTCATCCCGCAGGAAGTGCTTGAAGGTGAGTTTCAAGAAAGTTTAGATGCTTACATGACAGATGACCGCACTGGTACAACGTTTAATATTGTATTAGATGTGAACCCTTATACAGAACAAGCAATGGACGTTATCCGTAATGTCGATGAACGAATTGATGGTTATGTGGAAAGTTCTATATTAAAAAATGCAGCTGTATATGTCACAGGAAAAACAATGAACAATGCAGATTTACAAGACGTTTCTTCTGCGGACTTTATCCGCAGCGCCATTATTATGATGGTTGGTATTAGCGTTGTGCTATGGATTATTACACGCTCATTCTTACAAACACTTGTTATTGATGCAAGTTTACTGCTTGCGACATTTGCAAGCCTTGGTTTAACAGAGCTTATTGCCAAGCACCTGATTGGCTACGAAATGCTAAGCTGGAACGTGCCATTCTTTACGTACATTATGATTGTGTCACTCGGCGTTGACTATTCAATTTTCTTAATGATGCGCTATAACGAAACTGCCGAACTCGGTCGCAGTGAAATTGTGAAAGCATGTACGCAAATGGGCGGTGTTATTTTATCAGCAGCAATCATTTTAGGTGGTACATTCGCTGCACTCATTCCTTCTGGGATTATTACCCTTATTCAAGTAGCTATTGCTGTTGTCATTGGCCTCGTCATTTTAGCTGTATTCATTATGCCAATGTTTATTCCAGCATGCTTAGGTGTGGCAGCGAAAGTAGAAGAATTCATGGCGAATAGAAAAAATAAAGATTAGAATCAAGCAGGTAGGAATTCATTTCCGCCTGCTTTTTTGTATGTAACAAAATAATTAGACAAGGACATTAAGAAAAGGAGAACCTCAAGCAGGTTCCCCTTTCACATTGATTCATTAATTTTTGTACTCAATTTCTTGAACGTTTTCAACGCCGCGAATTTCTTTTACATTTGTGCGGTAGATGATTGCTTTTTTCACGTCCGTTCCTTTAAAGTCAATGATTGCACCTGGTTTTGTCGGCTGCAGTGTAATCGTATGTGTGGCAAAACCTGCACCGTGGAATTCCGCATAATGTCCTGTGAACAAGATTCCTTCCGCAATAACTGAACTTGCATCCAATGTCACTGATACGCTCGGTTTGTTAATCGTTAATTTTTCCGTTTTAAAATTTTCAATATTAACAGTTTTTTCAGCTGTAATTGGCGTGACAATGTCTTCCCCTACTAAATCAATTTGTACCATCACTGGATCATGATCACTTGCACGGCCAGCCATATCGGTGAAATCTGCATTAATATGAAGAATATCAATTACTGTACGATCCACTAGGTTATTCGATACTAATATATGGTCTAAAACTTGGGAATTGCCTTGATATAAATACGTGTAGCGATCAGATTTTTCTACTTTATTGATCATATTTGTCATCAATTGGCCTTCATGAATTTTAAGTGCCTGTGCAAATTGATAATCGTTAAAATCCCCTACTGATACGATATTAGCATTAGGATTTTTCGTTTTAATATCACTGATAAAGTCATAAACAATTTGTGCAATAGCTTTACGCTGTATTTCACTGTTATATATAGGTGGTTGAATTGCACCAAATAGTGGTGTATCCCCCGATTTAGAGTTCCAGTGGTTAGCTATAACAATAACATCCTCACCTTGGAACACAAATTGTGCGGCTAACGGTTTTCGGCTACTTTCAAACGCTGCATTTGTTGGATCAATTCTTCCCGGATTCAATGTTAACTTTCCATTTTCATATCCAACAGCCGTTGTAGCATCACCAGCTGAAATGCCATCTGGTAACGACACTCGGTCTGGATTATACAGGAATCCTACACGGATGTTAGCATTTGGTGCACCACCATCTGCATTGTTCACTGGGTCAATGTTCAAATAACTATATCTTGGCCCACCTGCATCGACAATTGCTTGGATTAAGCGCTCATAGCTTTCGTTCGCAGCTGAGTTTCCAGCACTTGAACCGTTATTATCTTGTACTTCAGTTACACCGATAATATCTGGTCCTTGCATATCAACAGCAAATGCTCTTGCTAATTTTTGTGCTTTGTCATTTGATGTTTGGCTCGTATTGTTTGAGAAGTTTTCTAAATTATAAGAAGCAATCGTTAGCTTATTCTCATCTTTTACAATCGTTGTTTTTTCAGGTGTTGCACTACCTTTTGAATGTGCTGCCTTCATGTCGTCTAAAGAAGCATAAATTTTATAATTTTGATACGAGTATCCGACAATCCCTGTAATCGGACCTGTAAAGCGATCGCCCGTTGCTACTTCAAAGCTACGTGCTGTCCCGTTTGGCTCTAATCGGAATTGGATTCGATTTGGATTCGCATTCCCTTCCTCAAATAACACTCCACCATGTAGTGAATTCGTTGGGGCACTTTCAAGAACCGTAATTAAATCACCATGTTCTTGTGGTGCTACTGCTTTGACGTTGCCAACTTGCACACGCATAGCCTCAATACTTTCCCAAAAATCAATGGCATCAACTTGTGGATTGAATACTTTTAAATAGTCGCTATCAATATGCGCAAAATTCATTTTCGATTCGTCAATAATGATTGGAGCTGGTAAAGGAACAGCGCTTTTTAGAACAGAGACATTACCGCCTTGATCATTTCGCACATTAATTTGCGTTGTTTTCAAGTCTGTTTGATTCCGATCATCGTAGCCATCGTATGCATATTCACTCACTTTCCCCGTCACTGCTACTAAATCACCGACTTGAATCGGCCAGGATCTAGTGCCACTATAAAGCATAATTGCTTCAGACGTATGTGGATTGTTATCGATAAGATGATCCGGTGTTTGAATTGTATAATAGTAAGCACCATTTAACGTGAAAGCGTACGTAACAATACCTTGAATACCTTCTACAAATTGATCATCAAATGGCGTTGTATGGCCTGCACCTTGAAGATCGTGAATTTGTAATGCATCTGTAATGATATAGTTAAACACCGAAACATCACTAAATGTACCATCTTTTGTTTTAACAACCGCCTTTAAAACAGTGTCTTCCGTAATTGAAATAGGTGTTTCATATTTCATACTTGCATCAGTCGGATCTGTTCCATCTAATGTGTAATAAATTTCAGCATTTGCTGTAGTCGTAGTTAACGTAACACTTGTACTACCAACAAATGTGCCGCTTCCTGGCGTCGCAATTGCAGGTGTTAACGTTGTACTATCTACGACGATATCCATCGTTGAACGTGGAATAATTTGATAGTCATTATCAAATTGTTGCACAATGCCCGTAATCGATTCATACACTGTGCCTACAGAAAGGCCAAGTGTAGCAGTTTCATCACGTACGATAAAATTCGTTCCATCATTTGCTGTATAGTTCGCCCAACCGCTTCCTGAGCTCACATCAGTTAGCGTAACGTTTCGTACTGTAACGAGTTGTGATTCTGTAGTTTCATTTACTTCTGCCCCTGTGACAACTTTCGCTGTTGGTGCACCGACATTTTCACCTTTTTGCACAATCGTTGAAGCATCTAATTGCAGCAATCCGCGATAATCGGCTAATTTACCAGTAAGTGTTACTTCATCCCCTACTGTTATCGGCAAGCTCGCCGGACGTACCGCAATACCGCCAGTAGCGTCTTGTACAGAAATGGTATTTTTCAAGTTAGCCGCTACCGTACCTTTAATTGTCACCGTTTCACCGACCGCTTTACTGCGCGCTTCTGCGATGGAAATAGGGAGAATTGGTTCGGGATCTACTGGGTCTACTGGTCCACCCGGTGATTCTCCAATTTCGTGCATACCTA
>JBJEFO010000217.1:8821-13460 GCA_051874135.1 Lysinibacillus sp. | reverse complement strand
GAAGAATTATTTTTATTTGTGTACTTTTTTTTATTCATACATACATTAATTACAAAGGAGGTACGCCTATCTCTGTTATCCAACACAGTGATATGGCCAATGGAATAGTGCCGTTATAAAGCGCACTGTTTCTTTGCACCGACTGAATCTAGATGTCCGTCAGTTTATTAACAAAAACGAAAGGAAGAATTAATTGACTTATTATTGGAATCCCCAACAAGGGGGAACACAACCGCCACCACAAAGCTTTCCGACAAGCCCACAGCAAAGTATTCCAGTACCGCTCCCTTTTCAAACTACTAATCCGTTATTTAGACGGGAAGAATCTTATATTGAGAATATTTTACGTTTAAATCGCGGAAAACCGGGGAATTTTTATTTTACATTTGAAAATGCAATTGCAGGGCGTAATACGAAGGAAGTGCGTGGTGTAGTAGAAGCTGCTGGACGTGATCATGTTATTTTACGTGAATTAAGCACAGATCATCGCTTCTTATTCCCAATGATTTATTTCGATTATGCAGAGTTTGATGAGGAACTTAATTACTTTAATCAAAATCCATATCAAACGCAATAAAAAGCGCGCGTCTCAGAACATGAGACACGCGCTTTTACTCTATACTTTAAAGCGTTGAATTTCTGTTTGTAAATCTTGTGCACTATCGTTTAATGAAATCGCTACACTATTCACTTCTTGCATTGTCGCTGCTTGTTCTTCCATCGCTGCAGCAATCGTATCAATACTACTTGAAGCCATTTCTGCACCGTTTGAAATTTCATTTACAGACGCGGATACTTCTTCTGCACTTGCTGAAATTTGTTCTGATGTTGCTGAAATTTCTTGAATTTGTGACGTCATTGTATTAACCGCACCGACAATCGCATGGAATGAATCCCCTGCTTGGCTAATAATTTCAACACCGTCTTTAACAGATACTAATGAATTTTCTACTGCTTTTTCTACATTTTCCGTATCTGTTTTAATTTCAACTGTTAGAGCTGCAATTGAATTGGCCGATTGTTTTGACTCCTCTGCAAGCTTCTTCACTTCATTTGCAACGACTGCAAAGCCTTTTCCTTGCTCGCCTGCACGTGCTGCTTCAATTGATGCATTCAGAGCAAGCAAATTCGTTTGATCTGTAATATCCGTAATGACCTTCGTAATATTTTCGATTTCTTCTGTTTGCTTCGCTAGCTTTTGAACAAGGTCATTTACTGTAGCTGTTGATGTATTAATGACATCCATTTGCTTTTTCGCATGTTCGATAATTTCTTTACCGTGCGTTGCCGTTTCACTTGCATCCAATGATGACGAGTGAAGCATTTGAGAAGCTTCTGCAATACGCTGTACGCCTTGTGCCGTCTCCTCCATTGCAACAGCACTTTCCCCTGCCGCACGAGATGATCCTTGCGCTGATTCTGCTGTATTGGCTACTTGGCGTGTTACGTCCTCTGTTGTAGCTGAAATTTCTTCTGTACTTGCCGAAAGCTCTTCCGCTGCTGCACTTAATTGTTCACTGTTTGTTTGAACGTTTTTAATTAAGCCACGTAAGCTCGTTTTCATTTCATTAAAGACAGTTGCTAACTGACCGATTTCATCGCGTGATTTAGCAACAACATCTGGTTGAGAAAGATCACCCTCTGCAATAACATGTGCTGCACCCATTACTGTTTTTAATGGTGCCGTAATTGTTTTGCGAACATAAATAATTAAGAAAATACTGATTGTAATACTAATAACAAGTACAATAATTGAAGAAACACCAGAATTTCTTACCGCTTGATTTGTTTCTTCTGTTACAAGTGCTAGTTGCTCATCTTGATATTCCACCATGTTCGTTGAGGCATTTAATATTCCATTATTTGCATCTTGTAAGGTTGTATTGACTAGCTTTGTTGCATCCGCTATATCTCCTTTATCAACAGCTACTAATACCTCTTCAATAACTGTATTGAACTCATTATTGTAACCATTCATCTCATTCCAATAATCGTCCATGATGTCACTGCTATACAGCTCTTTTAGATTTGCAATATTTGCATCTAAATCTTCCGCATACCTCAGTAAATCATTACGATTTTCGTCCGTTATATCAATCATTAATGCACGTGCATATAAACCTTGCATTGCTAAATTAAAACGAATTTGGTCGATTGTACGAATTTGTTCTACACGATTATCTAAAGCTTCTTCCGTCTTTTTGTCTATATTCGACAAATTAATAAAAGAAATTCCGATTGAAATACATAATAGGGCAATAATTGAATAAAAAGCGATATTTAATTTTGCACCAACACTCATAATAATTTCTCCTTAATACATTTTGTGTTATAAATATATTTTAACATTTTATGGAATTTAAAACCATTTTGTTTATGTAGTTTTTATAAACATTAACTCCTATTTTAAAATGTGCCTCTTATTTTTATTTTAAAAATTCAATTGTCGCTTTTCCTAACACCTTTGCAGCAATTAGCATAGCGCGCTCATCAAAATTAAATTTAGCATGATGATGTGGGTAAGCTTCCTCCCACAATGGGTCCTTTGCGCCGGTAAAGAAAAACGTACCGGGTACATGTTGCATATAGTACGCAAAATCTTCACCAATCATAAATGGAGGACATGTAATGACATTTTCAACTGTCGGAATCGTACGGGCTATTTGTGCAATAAAGTTTGTTTCGTTTGCATGATTTTCTACTGGTGGATACCCTCTATAGTAGTTGTATGTATAAGAAGCGCCCATACTAAGACAAACAGACTTTAATAACAATTCGATTTCTTTCACAATTTGCTCGCGTACGGATTCATCAAATGTACGCACAGTGCCTTGCATTTTAACGGTATCTGCTATGACATTAAATGGATTAATCGCTTCGAAATGACCAACCGAAATAACCGCAGATTGTAGCGGATCAATACGACGTGATACGAGTGTTTGTAATTGCGTTACAAACTGTGCCCCTAACACAACCGCATCAACGGCATGATGTGGCTCTGCACCATGGCCACCTTTCCCTTGAATCGTAATTTCAAAGCGGTCAGCTGCTGCCATAATAGCGCCTTCACGGACTAAAATATTTCCTAATGGCGTCGGTGCCCAAAGATGTGTACCGAAAATAACATCTACACCATCTAAACATCCATCTTCTATCATTGCCTTTGCCCCACCTGGCGCAACCTCTTCCGCATGTTGGTGAATAAAAACAATATTTCCTTCAAGTTGCTCGCGCATCTCTGTTAAACATTTTGCTAAAATAAGTAATGTTGCAGTATGTCCATCATGTCCACAAGCATGCATCACACCATCGTTTTTTGATTTATAAGGAATATCATTTAACTCTTGAATAGCAAGCGCATCAAAATCTGCACGTAAAGCAACTGTTTTACCTGGTTTCCCTCCACGTAACGTTGCGACAACACCTCGCCCACCAACGTGTTCCCGTACTTCTAGACCGAGCTCACGGTGAAACTTTGCAATATATGCTGGTGTATGTATTTCATGAAATGAAAGTTCAGGTCGTTCATGTAAATAACGTCTAATGGCAACCATCTCTTCATACTGGTGTTCCAATAAAGAAAATAACTGTTCCATTGCTACATCCCCTCCCTATCCTATAATATATCGTTTTATTCCCAAGAATTCTTATAGTAAAACTTCAAAAATAATACTTTTAGACAAATTACTACAAATTTATGTCATTATGTAGATAAACTAAAAATAACTTATTTCCCGTTCATCCCTTTAGTTCTACCTTATATTAGATGAAATGATACATATTGTATATAGATATCTTATACTTCTCTATATGCAAAAATCCCTTTTATTTTCATCTAATTAATTAGAAAACAAAAGGGATTCATGTTATTTTGCTGCTTTCATCGTTGCAGCAATGATCATCGCCCAACCGATTAAAAAGAATACACCACCAATTGGCGTAATCGCACCGAGCACTTTGATGCCTGATAAAGCTAATACAAATAAGCTACCTGAGAAAAAGAAAATGCCAGCATTCATACAAATCATCGCTGTCTTTAGTTGCTTCATTTCGCCAAATAATTTAGCACTCATTAAAATACCAATGAGGACTAGTCCTACCGCATGAAACATTTGATATTGTACAGCTGTGTCCCAAATTCCTTGACCGTAATCATCTAACACATTTTCAAGTGCATGTGCGCCAAATGCACCTAGTGATACAGCTAAAAACCCATGAACCGCACCAGAAATAATTGAACCTTTCATAATAGAACCTCTTTTACCTTAAAAATCAAAAATTGAATCGCCATTTGCATCTGGCTCTTGCAGTTTAGAAGAAGCGTTTGCCTGTTGCATAACGGGGGCTTGCACAGTAACTGGCTGTACTTGTTGTCTCTGTTGTACAAGCTTATCTGTTATGTGTGATGCTTGTTGTCCAAGTACAACTTCGCATAAAGCCTTTACCGCAGTTAGTTGCTCACGCATTTGTTGCTCGCTTTGTGCATGCTTAGCTTGTTGTACAGCTTGCTCTATTTGCGCAATAATTGCTTCATAAGAAATCATCATTGTCCCCCTTGCTTCGGTACAAACTTCATACAATCCATGCCAGATGATTGTTTTACTAAGACAGAAGGAAGCTGTTTTGTTTTAAAGCCGTA
>JBJEFO010000217.1:0-8721 GCA_051874135.1 Lysinibacillus sp. | reverse complement strand
TGCCAGATGATTGTTTTACTAAGACAGAAGGAAGCTGTTTTGTTTTAAAGCCGTAAGCCTGACATCCACGTGGATTTGCTGGATCCCACGTTACTTTAAAATACGCACATTTAAAACAGTTAATCTTCATGTTACTCCCTCGCTTTCCCTATCACTTTATCATGTTTCCAATTGATAGAAAAGAGACTTTACTTACAGTTGCCAGTCAATTGGCGTTTCTCCCCAAGCAATGAGTTGTGCATTAATTTTTGAGTACGGTTTACTGCCGAAAAAGCCACGATGTGCACTTAATGGGCTTGGATGTGGTGCCTCTAAAATGACATGTTGAGGATGGCGGGCAATAATTGATTTTTTCGCTTGTGCAGGTCTTCCCCATAATACGAAAATAATCGGTTTTTGACGCTCTGCTAACTTCGTAATAATTGCGTCTGTGAACTGTTCCCACCCTTGTCCTTTATGGGAGTTCGCTTCACCAGCACGCACCGTTAATACCGTATTTAAAAGGAGCACACCTTGTTGTGCCCATTTCATTAAATAACCGTGATTTGGTATTGGATAGCCTAAATCGTCTTGTAATTCTTTGAGCATATTTTTTAAACTCGGTGGCTGTCGTACACCCGGTTTTACCGAAAAGCTCATACCGTGCGCTTGATTCGGACCGTGATACGGATCTTGTCCTAAAATGACAACTTTTACGTCTGAATAGCTCGTTGTATGCAATGCATTCATCACATCTTCTTTCGGCGGATACACTGTGCCCTTACTATACTCCGCTGCAATAAACTTTCGTAAATTTTCGTAATACGGTTTGTTAAATTCATCTTGTAGAATATGTTGCCACTCATTTTCAAATACTTTCTTCATACAGAATCACCTCAAACTTTAACGTAGTTTGTTTACGGTCGTTTCGCAAGTGAATTGCCCTTGACCACTTAAAAAAATCACTTTCTGACTATTTGTTAAAAGTCACAATCTCTGTATACTCATACTCAATATATTGATGATTTATATAAGGAGAGACTTTTCCATGGCATTAAAAAAGACATTAACAATTGCAGGTTCTGATACATCAGGCGGCGCTGGCATTCAAGCTGATTTAAAAACATTCCAAGAGCATGGTACATACGGCATGACGGCATTAACAGTTGTCGTAACGATGGACCCTGATAATGGTTGGAGTCACGGCGTATATGCTTTACCGACAGATGTGTTGCAAGCACAAATTAAAACGGCTCTATCTACAGGTGTAGATGCGATTAAAACAGGAATGCTTGCGTCTGAAGAAATCATTAAAATAGCAAGTGAAGCGATTCAAACATCCGGTACCGATAAAGTTGTTATTGATCCGGTCATGGTATGTAAAGGCGAAGATGAAGTATTAAATCCAGGCAATACTACAGCGATGATCGAATACTTACTGCCTTATGCAACAGTCGTAACACCAAACCTTTTCGAGGCAGGTCAACTTGCCGGAACAGGTACACCAAAAACGATTGAGGAAATGAAAGTAGCAGCTGCTAAAATTCATGAGCTAGGTGCAAAAAATGTAGTGATTAAAGGCGGCAAAGCACTTGCTACAGAAAATGCAGTCGACCTTTTCTATAACGGCACTGAATTTAAACTGCTCGAAACAGAAAAAGTAGCATCTACTTATAACCATGGTGCTGGCTGTACGTTTGCAGCAAGCATTTGTGCAAACTTAGCAAACGGTCTATCTGTTGAAGAAGCAGTCATTGAAGCAAAACAATTCGTTGCTGCAGGCATTAAACATGGATGGGCGTTAAATGAATACGTTGGACCCGTTATGCACGGCGCAAAACCTCGCTTCGGTGCACCTGAAGTAACCGTTACAACTATTTAGGTGCCAGCTTTGTACCGGGTACGTACCACCGTGGTGCCACCTTCGTACCGGGGAAACAGCAGGCACACTTCCAGAAAAATTTCTGTGAAGTGTGCCTTTTCCCTTTTCATATATAGAAAATATTTACTATACTTATATGTAGAAAGATTCGAAAGGAGAGTTAAGATGAAGGAAGTACAAGTTGATGCGCTCCAGGATTTACTTAATTCTTTTGCGAACAAAGATGTATATATTCACCTAGAAACAACAAACGGAGCATACGCTACTCACTTTGATGAGAAAGTTTTTAATGCAGGGGCATTTATTCGCAATGTACGCATCCGTTATGAGCTTGGTAAAGTTGTCGGTGATTCTCCTCACCGTGTCGGTTTAAAAATGGAGCACGGCTGGGTGTACGCCCAAGGAATTACACATTATCAGCTAGATGAACACGGTCGTCTATTGATGGCTGGGTTAGACTATACTGGAAAATTAGCGATTGCACTAGAAATTAGTGAAACGCCATTTTCATATTAAGGAGTGAAGTTGTGATGACATTACAAAAAGAACGTCAAATTTTACTCGTATTCCCGCATCCAGATGACGAAGCATTTACATGTGCGGGAGCTGTTCGCCTATATGCAAATATGGGTGTACCCGTTACATATGCATGCTTAACACTTGGCGAAATGGGGCGCAATCTTGGTAACCCACCATTTGCAACACGCGAGTCACTCCCTGAAATCCGACGTGTTGAATTAAAGGCTGCATGTGAAGCAATGGGCATTCAAGATCTTCGTATGATGGGACTACGTGATAAAACAATTGAATTTGAAGATGATGAGAAAATGGTGAAGCTCGTGAGCGATTTAATCGAAGAGTTAAACCCATCATTAATTTTCACCTTCTTACCAGGCTTTGCCGTACACCCAGACCATGAAGCAACAGCCCGTGCCGTTGTTGAAGCAGTACGCCGTATGCCAAAAGAGGAACGTCCAAAAATTTGGGCTTGTGGATTTGCGAATGATACGATTGCTCGTAATGGTGATGCACATATTACCCTCGATGTAAGCACTGTAAAGATGGATAAATTAGCTGCATTACGTGCCCATATGTCACAAACTGCATGGATGATGGATGAAACGACAAAGCGTGTAGAAGACGGGCAACCAATGAGCGAAAGCTGGTTAAACGTTGAAAAATTCTATATTATTTGCCATGAAGACGAAATAGATGATTCAATCGATAGTGCATTTTTATAATTTTTTAACAAAGCGGGGTAATTTACACCTCGCTTTTCCTTATGCATTCATACATATTTTTATACATTATATACATTTTTCTGACATTTTATTTCACATATGAAAAACCATTTACAAAGCCCTCTATAACCTATCTTGAATATTATAAATCCAAGTTTTACCGCCGATGGATACAAATTGTATACACCCTTATTATCTGAAAAATTAGTCTTTATGAAAAACTATGGACAATTGTATATAAAGGTTATATAGTGTATAAATATACAATACTACAAATTAAAGAGGTTACTATACATGAAGAAATTTTCGGCTTATACGTGGTTTCTTTTCCTAGCGCTATCTGCTGTCGGGGTATTTTTATTTATTACACCAATTTCAACAGCAGATGGATTAAAAGTACCAATTGCAATATTTGCAAACTGGTTAGCAGGAAAAGTTGAACCATTTATTCATTGGTTTGCATTCGGCACATTTATTATTGCAGCATTAGGTTCTATTGTGATGCATTTTATCCCACAAAAAGGATCACGCACATTATTGGATTCTTTATTCCGTGTAAACTGGTTCTGGACAACGATGCGTGTTCTAGCAGTTGTATTTTCGGGGATGTATTTATTCCAAGTAGGTCCTGAGAGCATTACTTCTGACGCCACTGCTGGTTTATTAATTGCACCAGATGGCGGTCTTGTAACATTTATGTTCACGTTATTCTTCTTCGCTGGACTATTATTACCGTTATTAACAGACTTCGGTTTACTTGAATTTTTCGGTTCTATGATGGTAAAAATCATGCGTCCATTATTTAAAATTCCAGGTCGTGCAGCAATCGACTGTTTAGCGTCATGGGTTGGTGACGGTACAATCGGTGTGTTACTAACAGCCAAGCAATACGAAGATAAAAGCTACACAGGTCGTGAAGCCGCTGTTATTGCAACGACATTCTCTGTCGTATCGATTACATTCTGTATCGTCGTACTACAAACAATCGGTTTAAATAACTACTTCTTAGAGTTTTACGGTTCGGTTATTTTAGTTGGTTTCATTTTAGCGTTAATTATGCCACGTATTTTCCCGTTAAAAGGAAAGGCCGATACGTTATTTGATGGATCAAAACGTCCTGAAAACCACGAGGATATCCCAGCTGACTTTAATGCAGTAACGTTCGGTTTACACAACGCACTATCAAAAGCAGATTCAAATAAAAACTTAGCAAAAGTTATCGGTGGTGGACTTAAAAACGTACTGGAAATGTGGTTGGCTGTAACACCTGTTATTATGGCGTTCGGTACGATTGCATTAGTACTTGCTGAATTCACAAGCTTCTTCCGTATTTTAGGGATGCCGTTTGAGCCAATTTTAGCGCTACTTCAAATTCCTGAAGCAGGTGAAGCAGCTCAAACGATGATCGTTGGTTTTGCGGATATGCTATTACCTTCTATTTTAGGTGCAGGTATTGAATCTGAATTAACACGATTCTTTATCGCAACCGTTTCTGTTACACAATTAATTTACATGTCAGAAGTTGGTGGATTAATTTTAGGTACGAAATTACCATTAAAAATATGGGATTTATTCGTCATCTTCTTAATCCGTACAATCATTTCAATTCCAATCGTTGCAGCGATTGCACATATTATATTTTAAACAACAAGGCGCGTCTCACATTTGTGAAACGCGCTTTTGTTATTATACTAACGGTTTATCCGCTGCTGGTGTATTATATATTTGCGTATCTAGCTCGCCTGTTAATCGAGCGGTCGTTACCCCAGCTGTCATAGAGCCACTGACATTCAGTGCTGTACGCCCCATGTCAATTAAAGGCTCTACAGAAATTAGTACCCCGGCTAATGCTATCGGTAGGTCGAGCGCTGATAGTACTAAAATTGCCGCAAAGGTCGCGCCTCCCCCGACACTTGCAACACCGAATGAGCTAATCGCTACAATTAAAATAACCGCGATTAAAAAATTGGGATTGAGCGGGTTAATTCCTACTGTTGGTGCTATCATCACCGCGAGCATCGCAGGATACACGCCGGCACAGCCGTTTTGCCCAATCGATAAACCGAGAGAACCTGACATATTTGCAATTCCCTCTGGCACACCTAATCGCTCTGTTTGTGTTTGAATGTTTAACGGCAATGTTCCTGCTGACGTACGAGACGTAAATGCAAAGATTAATGTTTCAGCCGCTTTTTTCACATATAACACGGGATTTAACCCTGTTAACGCTAAAATGATGAGATGAATAATAAACACGACAATCAATGCTACATAACTTGCTAATACGAATTTCCCTAAGCTATAAATTGCCCCGAAATCACTTGTCGCCACTGTGCGTGCCATAATTGCTAAAATGCCATAAGGGGTTAATTGAAGTACGATGCGCACTACCCCCATCACGAGTGCATAAATCGCATCAATTCCTTTTTTAACCGTAACCGCTATTTCCCTCTCTCGCCGTGACACTTGTAAATACGCAAACCCTAAAAATACAGCAAATATAACAACTGCAATAGTGGAGGTTGCCCGCGCACCGGTTAAATCATAAAACGGATTCGCTGGGAACAGTTCGACAATTTGCTGTGGTAATGTTACATCTTGCATCGTTTCCGCCCGATCCACTAATGCCTCACCACGCGCAAGTTCTGCCTCGCCCTGCATAATTTGATTTGCCTCTAGGTTAAATAACATTGTCGTCCCAATACCTATGATAGCCGAAATAGCAGTCGTCCCGATTAGCATCGCTAAAATGAAAAACGCAATCCTACCAAACTTTTTGCCAATTGTCATTTTCGTAAATGCCATCAAAATGGCAATAAAAATAAGTGGCATCGCAATCATCTGCAGTAGCTTTATATAACCGTTTCCAATGATGTTATACCAAGCCATACTATTAGCGATTTCCTGTGAATTTGCGCCGTAAGTCCATTGTAGCCCGATCCCTAACAAAATCCCTAATACTAGCGCAATCATTACACGTACGGAAAATTTTACGTTCTTTCGCTTTAACATATATAGAAATACTGCCAATAACAGTAGCATCGCAACATTGATGGTTACAAGCATAACCATTTCCTCCTACTATACAATTTTTGTATTATATGCACTTCGTTGTTAACATGTAAATTTATTAATTTTACACGGGTTCTCCGTTATATAGCGCTTTCATTGTGAACATTTATTTAATTTTTCGAATTAATGCAATATTAATTACTACTTGTCTGAATTTTATGATAAAATTAGTCAATGTTTTTTCAATAACGGAGGTTACATATAGATGAAAGAAGTTGCTCAACCTAAAACCATGGCAGTGGAAAATGTACTCATCGCACATCATTTTTTAAAAGATGTCGTCGTACATACGCCACTTCAAAAAAATGATTATTTATCGGAAAAGTACGGTGCAACGATTTATTTTAAACGTGAAGATTTACAACATGTACGCTCATTTAAGCTACGTGGTGCTTATTATAAGATTAAAAAAATTGAGGCAGATGCACGTGAAAAAGGGGTTGTCTGTGCAAGCGCCGGCAACCATGCACAAGGCGTTGCTTATGCATGTGCCCATTTAAAAATTCAAGCAAAAATTTTCATGCCGAAAACAACACCGAAACAAAAAATTGGTCAAGTTCGCATGTTCGGCCGTGAATATGTAGAAATCATTTTAGCGGGTGATACATTCGATGATTCTGCTGTAAGTGCGCTTGCATATTGTGAAGAAAATGATATGATTTTCATCCATCCGTTTGATGATGTAGATGTCATGGCTGGTCAAGGTTCTGTTGCTGTCGAAATTATGAATGATATCGAAGAGCCAATCGACTTTGTCTTCGGTAGTATTGGTGGCGGTGGCCTAATGTCCGGCGTATCAACTTACGTGAAAAACCTTTCTCCGAATACACAAGTAATCGGTGTAGAACCAGCTGGGGCGGCTAGTATGAAAGCAGCGATAAAACAAGGTTTTCCTGTCACACTTGAGTCGATTGATAAGTTTGTAGATGGTGCCGCAGTACAATGTGTCGGTCAAGAAACGTTCAATGTATGTAGCAATTATTTAGATGACGTAGTCGTTGTACCTGAAGGAAAAGTTTGTACAACGATTTTAGATTTATATAATAAGCATGCAATTATTGCGGAGCCAGCTGGTGCATTACCAGTTGGGGCTTTAGATTACTATGCAGATAAAATTCGTGGTAAATCTGTCGTTGTCATTATTTCGGGTGGAAATAACGATATCGGACGTATGCAAGAGATTAAAGAGAAGTCTTTATTGCACGAAGGGTTATTGTATTACTTTATCGTCAACTTCCCGCAACGTGCCGGAGCGCTTCGCCAGTTCTTATCCGAAGTACTTGGCCCAACGGATGATATTACACATTTCGAATATACGAAAAAGAACAATAAAGAAAGCGGCCCTGCATTAGTAGGTATCGAAGTACTCGATCGTGCTGATTATCCAGAATTGCTCCAACGCATGAAAGCAAACGGGTTTGAGTATAAAGAAGTCAATAAAGACAGCACACTATTTGGTTTGTTAGTGTAGTTATGGGTAACGACCGCGCATTTTAGGATGCGCGGTTGTTGTTTTTGGTGTTTGGGGTGGATATCAGCGGTTTTCGTTAATTTATCAGCGGTTTCTGAAATATATCGGCGAATTCGGTTATTTTATCAGCGATTCTTGAAATATATCAGCGATTTTATATCGACGCCCTTTATTGGTCCCTTGACAGGTAACATTTAGTGATTGTAATAATCGTTTGGCTGCATCTGAAGATTCAATCCCTACAAAATCTCGAAATTCTTTGTTCGTTATCCACTCTCCCACTAGAATATAATAATCAAATAAAGCTTCTCGTAACGGCATATTACTTCGATACCGACAATTTGCGCATTCAAACTTACCATGTTGAAAATACATCTTTCTTTTATAACTACATTGCGAACATAAAACTCCTTTAATCATTTTATTCTTATCTATTTGAAACTGAAATGCTAAGGGGCTATAGTATTTCTGAAATCGGTCTAATACCCTATCAAATTCCGCATGATTTAAATGAACACTATATTTTGAAATTAATCTTCTTACATAGGTTTCTAGTCCACTAACATGAAAGATTGGCTCATTTCTAGGTGTCTTCCCAATAATTGCTTTACTATTTGAAAAAACGACTGCATATTCTATTGGTATAGGGTTTTCTATTAATTGTCTAAGTACTCTAGCATGACGTTTTACTTGATCCACTGGATTTCTAAATCCTTCTCTTGTTCCATCTGGCTTTATTCTTATAAATTGATGCTTTTCATTATCAACATGAATCTCCCCTACAATATTTTTAATTTCGAGAATTAAAATAAAGTGTTGGCACACAAAAACTGTATCCATCTGATAAGAAAAATCACCTAACTGAATTGAATAATCTTGAAATAATGCATGTTTAATTTGTAAATTCATATCTTGCCAACGTAAATCTACATACCGTTCACCTGCATATCCAGCTTCTATTTTCAATAAGTCTTCTTCTAAATGTGTAAAACCTCTTCTAATAGCACATTGGAGCATCGTTAGCTTCTCCGGCACAGCCCTTTCTAACATAATCATTCTCATCCCTCCTCCCCTAA
>JBJEFO010000216.1:0-13557 GCA_051874135.1 Lysinibacillus sp. | reverse complement strand
TACTTCACGCTCTTTTGTAAACGCAGTTGGTAATTCGTGTTTGAAAATATAGTCTAGATGTAGTAATTGGACAAGTGCTACCTCAGGACTCTCCATATTATAAGAAAACTTCAAGTTCCAAAGGGATGTATATGAAATATATTGTTCTACAAAGTTTGTAGCATGAATGTATTGTTCATGGTTAATATACTTTTTAATCATTTTATGTATTCTCGCTAGCTCTGTATTTACCTCTTGCATCACTTTATGAAGAGAACGAGACGATCGAGTAGAGCCATGTGTTTTTACAGAAGTACCGAGCATGTAGAATAACCTCACTTTCTCTAATTGTTATTGTAGCAAAGTAAAAAGTCAGGGCAATAGTAAAAAATGAGATTATAATACAATTATTTTTAAGGGTTCACAGATTAGTTGTATTTTCATCTTCTTCTAATTTTCTTTTTTCAATATAACTTATCATAGTTTGAAGACGTTTTTGGATATGCTCTTCTTTATAAGGTTTCAATGAATAAAAATATTGCTCTTTTTCTTCTAAAATCGCGCGCTGTTGTGTAAAACAATCAGCAGGCTCTTGATTGAATATATAATTTAAATGGAAAATTTGAAGTAGAGCTACTTCAGGACTTTCCAAGTTAGCGACGAATTTTAAATTCCACACAGACGTATACGAAATATACTGATGAATATAGTCTGTAGCGTATTTATATTTTTCTAAATTTATATGAGGCATCACAGCTTGATGCACTTTTGACAAGGCCATGTTAATATCAGCAATGGACAAATAGTATTTACGGACGTTTTGTAGATGCTGTTTTTCAATAGAGCTTGCTGCATGTTTATTTGTATGCATATAAAAAGTCCTTTCTAATTTTTGTGTTACGATACTATTTTATCAAATTAAACAAGGAAAATGTACTAAAAAATAAAACGGAATTAATGCGACTTATGTCATGATTAATTCCGTGAGGTTATTGTTCGTGATGTTAATATGTTATTTCCAAGTGAATCCTTTTGTTGCAAGGAATTGTTTAATAAATGGACGCTTTTGATCGATTAAGAAATCGGCCATTTGTTTAGTCCAGTTCGACATTTTTTGGTTAGAAGAGCGGTTTGTGTAGTAGGCTTCCATTGTTGCATCGTACTCATCAAGTAATGTCTCATATTTTTCCGTATCGTAGCTGTTTTCATGAAGGACAGCTGCTACTGGTAAACGCGGTTTTGTTTCGTTACGTTTTGTAGGCTTGCCAATTGTCATTGCAAACAACGGGAAAACATATTCCGGTAAATTGAATAGTTCGCTAATTTCCTGTGGATTCGTACGTGCACCACCAATATAACAGATGCCATATCCTTCAGACTCTGCCGCAATAACAAAGTTTTGGGCAAATAATGCAACATCTGCTACACCTACTAAAACATTTTCTGCAGAATCAGCTACGATTTCTACACCGTGTTTTTGCCCAGCTATTTGAAGGCGTTTAAAGTCTACACAGAAAAGAAAAGAGGCACCAGCTGTTTTAAATTGGAATTCGTTTTTTGATAATTCGCCAAGTTTTTGCTTTTTCTCTTCGTCTGTTACCCAAATGACACTATATGCTTGTACAAAGTGCGAGCTTGCCGCCATTTGTGCTGTTTCAATTAGCTCAATAACTGTTTCACGCGGAATTTCTTCACCTGTATACTTTCGGACAGATGAGTGACTGCGTAAAAGTTCTTGTGTTTTATTCATGAAATTTCCCCCTTTATGTAAAAGAAAAGCTTAAAGGATTTCCCTTTAAGCTCATCTTATAATATTTCGTTATAGTAAGCCAATCCATTTCCAGTACGTTGCGCTAAATAGTAGAACGAGTAAGTAACCAAAAATGGTTAATGGAATACCCGACTTTAAGAAATCCTTCGTCGTGAATGCGCCTGTACCGTACGCCAGCATGTTTTGCGGCGCACTAATTGGTAATAGGAAGCCGAAACTAATAACGAATTGTTGCACTAGGACGAATCCGACTTGATTGACATCTAACGTAATCGTTGTTGCAAGTGCAATGAACACCGGAATAAGTGCTGAAGCTAAGCTTGTGGCACTGGCAAATCCTAAGTGAATTAAAATGTTAAACAATGTGACAAGGGCAATTGTCGCTAAAATTGGCATCGAGTCAAGACCTAGTGAACCGAATACTGTATCTGATAGCCATTGTGCACCTTTTGTGTTTAATAATACGCTACCAAGGGCAATCCCTACGGCAAAGACGATGATCGTACCCCAAGGAATTAATTTTTCTACTTCATTCCATGTATAAACACCGATTTTTGGTGCTAATAAAATGGCAATTGCAATAATTGTTACTGTTGTCGTATCTAATGGATGGACAATACCTTCTGTAGCCCAAAGGAAAAGTAGGGAAACGGAAATAATGATTAACCGAATTTCTGCTCCTTTTAAAGGACCAAGCTCAGCTAATTGCTTCTTGATTACTTCTTTACCGCCTTTGATTTCATCTGTTTCTGGTTTAATCAGTGCATTCATAATAAAGAATAGGGCAATAGACATGATAATTGAGAATGGCGCGGCGTATAAGAACCAAGCTCCCCATGAAATATCGACACCGAATTGTTCTTCAATAAAACCAATTGCTACCATGTTTTGTGCCGCACCGGTTTTAATACCGATGTTCCAAATTGATACGGCCTGTGTTGCTGTAATAATGAGTAATGCCCCAAGGCGAGAATTTTTTTCGAGACCAAATGCGGCAACCATACCGAGTAAAATAGGTACGACTGCACCAGCACGAGCTGTAGCACTCGGTACGAAGAACGCTAAAATAATGGAAACTAAAATGGCACCAAATACAATCGCTTTTGTTTTTGTACCAAGTAAAGAAAGTACCCATAAAGCAAGACGTTTATGTAAATTTGTGGCCTGCATGGCGGCCGCTAAAAAGAGGGCAGCTGCAACTAATGCAACAGCAGAATTACTAAAACCACCAAGAGCTAACTTTAATGCACCTTTTGTTTCTAAAAGGACATCTGGATTTTCCATAGATGGAGCAAATCCAAGAAGTACTGCGATTAATCCGATGATCATCGCGGAGCTAACTGGATATGATACGGCTTCTGTAACCCACAAAATAACGGCAAATGCTAAAATCGCTAGTGCGCGTTGCCCTGCAACAGGTAAATCGCCGTCATTTGGTAGCAACGTAATAATAATCATTGCAGCAAACGCCAGTGCTATCCAAAGCGGTTTTAAATTTAATTTCTTCTTTTCTTGTACGTCTGTAGTCATGAATTTCATCTCCTTTATTTATTATTTCAAAACAAAATAACAAATCTTACAAAATGATGTAAGAAATTATTTTAAAAAATGGTGAAAAAAATATAAATATTGATTTTACAGGTTATTGTCCTTTCTAAATCTATTTAATGCTATTTTTATTATAACATTCGCTAGGTGTTCAATTGTTAAAAAATAGTGAATTTTATTTTATTTATATAGAATTTTGTGAATTTAAAAGAAGGAATAATGAATTAAATTCAGAAAATTTTAAATTAACAGTTGACTAATGGAATTTCTTTGTTTTATACTGTGAAGCAACAGATGGAACATGAATTATACTCTTATCGAGAGAGGCGGAGGGAATAGGCCCTATGATGCCCAGCAACCAGTAATAACTTACAAAGGTGCTAATTCCTACAGATTCGAATCAGAGTCTGAAAGATAAGGGGAGGAAAACTTGCTCATTCGCAGCCCTCTTCTTATTTTGAGAAGTGGGCTTTTTTGTACTCATTTGTACAATAAACCGATCTCAAATGAAGAGAGGTACTGTTTTCGATACCCTCCTCGATATTTCCATCGAAAAATTTTAGGAGGAAATTACTCATGTCACAAAAACCAGAAACGTTATTATTACACGGCGGTCAAAAGCCAGATCCTGTTACAGGGGCAATTGCCGTACCGATTTATCGTACAACAGCGTACGCATTTAAAGATACTGCTCATGCACAACGTCTTTTCGCACTAGAGGAGCCGGGCAATATTTATTCACGTATTATGAATCCGACAGTAGGAGTGTTTGAAGAGCGCATCGCTTTAATTGAAAAAGGAACTGCGGCAGTGGGGTTATCATCAGGTGCTGCGGCAATTGCTTTCTCGATTTTAAATATTGCAGGTGCAGGAGATGAGATTGTTTCAGCTGGTTCACTTTACGGCGGAACGTATAATTTATTTGCGACAACATTACCTAAATACGGCATTACAACAACATTTGTAGATGAGCGTGATCCAGAAAACTTCCGTAAAGCAATTACAGATAAAACAAAAGCGCTTTACGCAGAAACTGTTGGTAATCCATCATTAAATATTTTAGATATCGAAGCGGTAGCAGCTATTGCCCATGAATATGGTTTACCGCTTATTATAGACAATACATTCCCGTCTCCATATGGTTCAAATCCGATTGATTTCGGTGCTGACGTAGTCGTGCATTCGGCAACAAAATGGATTGGCGGTCACGGTACAACAATCGGCGGTGTAGTAGTAGATGCAGGGAAATTTGACTGGACGCAAGGTCGCTTCCCAGGATTTACAGAGCCAGATGCAAGCTATCACGGTATTCGCTACGGGATTGATGCAGCAGGCGCCGCGTTTGCAACGAAATTACGTGTGCAACTATTACGTGACTTCGGACCAACTTTAGCAGCAGACTCTGCATTCAACTTCATTCAAGGGCTAGAAACGCTTCATCTGCGTGTAACACGTCATAATGAAAATGCAGTAAAAGTAGGGGAGTATTTAAAGAACCACCCATTCGTGGAACGCGTAAACTACCCGGGATTTGCGGATTTCCCATCACATGATTTAGCAAACAAGTACTTGAAAAATGGCTACGGTTCAATTCTCTCATTTGAGATTAAAGGTGGTCGTGATGCAGGTCGTGAATTAATCGATAGTGTACAATTATTCTCACATGTAGCGAATGTAGGGGATGCGCGTTCACTAATCATCCACCCAGCATCAACAACACATCAGCAATTATCAGCTGAGCAGTTGAAAGTAGCTGGCGTTTCAGAAGGGCTCATTCGTCTTTCAATCGGCTTAGAAAATGTGGAAGATATTATCGCTGATTTAGAGCAAGCTTTAGCGAAAGTGCAAGCAAAAGTAGAGACAGAAGTTTAATAATGTAATAGGAAAATAGAGCGCCTCATTCGGCAAAGAGAGGCGGTAAACTCGTATCATTTCACGAGGAAGCCGCCTTCTTTAAAAAATTTTTAAAATTAAAACCTAGTAAATAGGTAAACATTGTTGACAATGACTAGTTCATACTGTAATATGAACTTAAAGATAAAACCAACTAATATAGTAGGGAAAAGGAGTGTTGAAAATGGGCAATGTCTACAGTGCGCAAAACGTCGCAGCATATTTTGTATACGAACTAAATGAAGTACATACTTTCGTAAACCAAACTTCAATCCAGCATTTATTAGGGCAGGTTAATGCGATGTGGAAGAAGGCATTCGGACATAGCGCATTTTCAGAAATAACGCACGACTTTGAAGAAACTGGCTATGTTGTAAAAGAAGTATACGATGCTTATAAGGAGCACGGGACAAATCATCTTGAACAACCAGCAAAAGAGTGGTATTTAAAATATGGTGAGTTCCAGCTTGTACATCGTACATACGGCGTACCACCATTTACAACAAAAGAGGAAATCATCGTGAAGAAAGTGTTAGATCGTTATCGCCATTCTTTCGGTGATATTAATATCGCAGTTTAAAACAGTTTTCCATAGATAGGGCCTTATCTATGATTAACGTAACGTTACCCCAAAAATATGTGTTGAATAGTAGAGATGCTCGTCACATTTCTACTAATCGAATAAGTCAAAGGAAGCATCCAGTGTCTAGGGTGCTTTTTTATTGTTTACTTACAATGAACAAATTTAAAAACAATTATTTCTATAGTTAAATATTCTTCAAGTCTGTAGCCTTCGCGCTTTGCCACAGCCTTCACAGGAGCTAAAACAGGCACGGCCTGTTTGGATCTCCTGTTTCGGCTCCTGTGGCTGTGTCGCGCTACGGCAAAAGTGGAATCTACTTGATACTCTAAAAAAATTTTCCTAGTCAATCTTTTTGTGAAGGTTGAAAATTTATATTTACTAATGTTTATCTAAAAATGGATAAATAGAAGAAACTCGAAATGTGGCAATAATTCGAAAGATTTATCGCGATTTTAGTATGTTTGTGTACATTTTACAAAAACATTTGTTCATCTACAGAAGATTTTTCTTGTTTTCAACTATAATATAGGATAAAATTTTTTTATGTTAAATTGTTTAAATAATTCGTTTATATAGATTTTTTAGGAACTTTGGAGGAGACATTTATGGCAGTAATCAAGGCGGCCATTCTAGGATTTGGCACAGTAGGTCAAGGGATTTACCATATTTTAAATGAAAAGCGAGAAGAGCTACGTAAAAAGCTAGGCGTAGAGCTAGAAGTAACGAAAATTTTAGTGCGCGATACGTCACATGAGCGCGTACCTGGAACAAAACATTTATTAACAGATAATATTGACGATATTTTTGCAGAAAAAGGCATGCAAGTGGTGTTTGAAGCAATCGTTAATGAAGAGCCAGCTTATTCATACTTAAAGCGTGCTATTGAACATAAATGCCACGTGATTACAGCGAATAAAGTAATGTTTGCGAAGCGCGGTATGGAACTACAAGAGCTAGCGAAAAAGAATGGCGTATTTGTAGGTTACGAGGCAACGGTAGCTGGTGGTGTACCAGTCATTAAAACAATGAAAAATATTTTACTCGTAAATGATGTAAGTCGTATTCAAGGTATTTTAAATGGGACGACGAACTATATGCTGACGAAAATGCGTCAAGAAGGTTGGAGCTATGATCAAGCATTAGCAGAAGCGCAACGTCTAGGCTATGCGGAAGCAGATCCGTTTAATGATGTATCAGGTCAGGATGCATTTAAAAAGTTGATGATATTATCAGACCTTGCATTTGGCGAACAGCCAGATTGGTCAGAGGTGGAAGTAATCGGTATCGATACGTTAACACTTGATGATATTAAAGCGGCAAATGAAAAAGGCTTACGCTATCGCCATGTAGCGGAAGTTGAAAAGAATGAGGATGGTAAAATCGTTGGGAAAGTAGCACCGATGTTAGTAGATCGTGAGCATCCATTGTTCCCAATTGATGATGTATTTAATGCGGTTTCAATGGAAACAAATTATATCGGTACTTTAACAGTAACAGGTCCTGGTGCAGGAATGTATCCAACAGCATCTGTTATGGTAGAAGATTACGCAGAAATTATCGGCAAGCGTGCGGGCTTTGTCGTTTCAATTTAATAGACAGAATGAAAGGGTGCTCTCAAAACTCGAGAGCACCCTTTTTATGTGACGACCACTATTTAAATTTAGTCTTCATCCTTTACATCAATGTCTTCAGGGATTGGGGTGTTGCGCCAAATTTCGATTTCCTCTTTAATGCGCTCGAGCTGCTCATGGTATAGATCAAATTGTTGACTATTGACTAAAAATTCTTTGCCGTCATGCACTGCTTTAATGCGGCCATTGTAAATGTATTGTAGGATTTGATGCTCGGGCATGCCGATATCTTTTGACGTTTCTTCTATCGTTTTGTACATTTCGCTGACCTCCGTTTCAGTTGAACTAATACTTTCATTATAACACGACAATAAATAGGACAAGTTTATATTCAGTTTATATTCGTTCGGTATGATAAAAGGCGGATAATTTTCTAGAGGAGGAAAAAGTATGAATAAGCTTTTACACCCAATTACTGATTGGGTTGCAACAAAGCGCGGGATGTGGATTACGATTATCGCTTGGCTTGTGTTAATGATTGGTATTAGTGCCGGTCCAAAGCTAGGTGATTATAAAGTAACGAACTTCCAATCGTTGCCGGATGAGGCACAGTCGATTATCGCGCAAAATAAAGTCGATGAACTATTCCCAAATGACACGGGAACACCGGGGATACTTGTATTCCATAATGAAAACGGCGATGTAAGTATCGACGAAGTGAAACAAATTTTAGGCGGTATTATCGCTGAGGATATCGAAGGAATTGAACAAATCGTCGATATTACAGCAATGCCAGAACAAGCGCTAGCGGCGTTTACGTCTGAAGACAAGACGACAATGATTATTCCGATGAACTTAGAAGCAGGTCTTGGTAGTGGAGATTATGCTCATATCAATGATACAGCATCTGAAATCGGTAATGACATTGCGAAAGATTTAGATACACAATTTTACATTACAGGTCCTGCAGGGATTGCTGGGGATACGACAAAGCTATTTGAATCAGCTGACTTAAAATTATTATTTGCAACGATTGGTATTATTTTAGTGTTGCTAATCGTCATTTATCGTTCACCACTTCTTGCGTTTATTCCGTTATTTGCAACGGTTGTTGTTTACCAAGTAGTAAACCAATCTGTAGCATTAATGGGTGCGGGCGGTTTAGAAATTAACAACTCAACAACATCGATTATGAGTATCCTGCTATTTGCAGCAGTAATTGACTACTCATTATTCGTATTCTCACGTTATCGTGAAGAGTTAAATCATTACGAAGATAAATATGAAGCGATGAAGCATGCAATGCGTGCAACAGGTGAGCCGGTAGTGTTCGCAGGTGGTACGGTACTTGCAGCTATGCTTGTATTATTCTTTGCAGATTTCCGTGATTATCAAAACTTCGCACCAATCTTTGGGTTAGCGATGTTCATTATTATTATTGCTTCGGTTACATTAGTACCGGCGTTATTTACATTATTCGGACGTAAAGCATTCTGGCCGAAAGTACCGAAATTCGGGGAACAAAAAGAAGTAAAACATGGCATTTGGGGTCCAATTGCAAAGTTTGTTGTAAACAAGCCTGGTCTTTCTGGTGGGATTGTAGGACTGTTTATGTTAATTACTTCATTAAACGTATTTAATTTAGACTTTGAGTTTGACTCAGTGAAAAACTTCCCAGAAGACTTACCTTCTCGTGTTGGTTATGAAATTGTAGAAGAGAAGTTTAATAAAGGTGATTTAGCTCAAACGACAATCGTACTTGAAGATGATGCTAAGATTTCAGAAGAGCAAACACAAGCGTTTTTAGATAAACTAGCAAGCTATGATGAAATTGGTTCGATTCGCGTTTCAGGTACAACAGAAGATGAAACAGCAGTGAAATACACAGTATCGTTAGCGTTAAATCCGTACTCTATAGAAGCGATTGACTTCATGGAAGGGTTACGAAATGAAACGGATGCAATTGTTAAAGATTTAGATTTATCAGCAGACGTGTACTACAGCGGTATTACAATGAAGCTAGTGGACGAGCGTGACGTAAATAATGGTGACATTATTAAAATCGTTATTTTAGAAACGCTATTAATTTTAGTATTATTACTAGTTTTAACACGTTCAATTAAAATGCCAATTTACATGATGGCAACGATTTTAATTTCATATTTATCTGCATTAGGTCTAGGGATTTTCTTAGTCGATGTATTATTCGGTTATGATGCAGTAAGTACGCGTGTACCGGTTTATGCGTTCATTTTCTTAGTAGCACTTGGTATTGATTACAACATTATTTTAGTGTCACGTTTCTTAGAGGAGCGCAAATTATCAAATGTGAAAACGGCACTTGAAACAGCGATTCGCAATACAGGTGGGGTTATCTCATCTGCGGGTATCATTTTAGCTGCAACATTTGCTGCCTTAACAACGATGCCAATTGCTGATTTATTCGTATTTGGTTTCATGGTTGCAATCGGTATTTTAATCGATACGTTCTTAGTACGTGGTATGTTATTACCTGCGTTAATACTATTCTTTGAAAAAGATAAATAATTCGCCCATACTTAGTGATGGAGGGATTATTATGAGAATTTTAGTCGTAGATGATGATATTGATATTTTACAGCTAGTCTCAATTCACCTCATACGTGAGGGATATCAGGTGGAACGTGCCAGTGATGCACAGCAAGCATTAGCGTTATTAGAGGAAGTAGAAGTTGATCTTGCTATTGTTGATGTAATGATGCCGGGGATGAATGGTTTTGAGTTAACAAAAATTTTGACGAAGGAGCTAGACATCCCCGTCATTTTACTGACAGCGAAAGGTCAATTGGAAGATAAAGAAAAGGGTTTTATCGCCGGTTCAGAAGATTATATTGTCAAACCATTTGAGCCAAAAGAGTTGCTATTTCGTGTAGCGGTTGTGTTGAGAAGGTTTGAGCGTTCACTGGAGGCTGTTATTGAGGTTGGCAACGTGAGAATTGACCGCAAAAATTTTGAAGTAGTTATTAATCAAGATACGATTATGCTACCGATGAAAGAGTTTGAGTTATTAAGTTTGTTAGCATCGCGAGCAAATAAAGTGACACAGCGCACATTTTTGTTAGAGCAAACATGGGGTGAGAATTACGAGGGCAATGAAATGACACTGAATACGCACATTAACCGGATTCGTGAACGCTTAAAACGCCACGGAGCTACTGTCGAAATTCAAACGGTGCGCGGTGTGGGCTATAAATTAGAGGCGATTCAATGAAAACGTTATACAGACAGTTTATTAGTGCGACCGTTATCATTTTAATATGCAGTATTGGCATTGGTTTTGCACTTGCGAATGTGATGTATTTTACATTTATGAAGGATAAAACCGATGCACAAAATGTAGAAACAGCGCAGCAGATTACTCAGATTTTAGAGCAAACGCATCGTTCAGAACAGGCGATGGATGCATATTTGCGTTCAATCGGCGAACTCGGTTATCAAATGGTTGTGGTGACAGAGCAGCATACGTATTTAGAATACGGGGAGCCCTTTTCGAAAAAAAGCTTACCTGACGATGTAGTAGACACTGTACTGAATGGTAGTGTCTATCACGGGATGCAAAACTTTACTGGTCGATTTCTTATGATGGATCATTTTTTGAATGAACTGGAAAATACGGTCGGTGTACCATTCAAGATAGAGGAACAGCAATACGCACTGTTTTTACGTCCGAATAATAAAATGCTATTTTCTGATATTCATATGGTACTAGCTGGCTTTGTCATAGCAATTGCAATTGTTATCTTGACAGGTGTAATTTTATTGGCGCGTCAGTTAATTCGTCCGATTACCCAACTGACGGAGGCAACAAAAGCCGTATCGAATGAAAATTTCCATTATACACTAAATATTTCGCGGAACGATGAAATTGGGCAGCTAGCAGAAAGTTTTAACTTTATGCAACAGCAATTAGCACATAATGATGAGGCAAGAAAAGCATTTATTAGCAACGTCTCACATGATTTTCAATCGCCGCTTATGAATATTCAAGGCTATGCAGATCTTTTACAAAGCGGAACAGTTAGCGATCAAGAGCGGCTGGAGTACTCGGCTATTATTGATCGTGAATCGAAGCGTTTGTCGAATTTAACGAAGCAGCTATTATTACTAACCTCGCTCGATCAGGCAACGTATCCGTTAAAGTACAAGCAAGTACGTATTGATGAGCAAATGAAAGAAGTAATTCGTAAACATCGCTGGCGACTAAGCGAACGTGAAATCGAGCTTTCTTATAAGTTAGAAGAAGCGAGTGCATTTGTCGATGAGGAGCTTTTCGTGAATGTTTGGGATAACTTATTATCCAACGCGATTAAATATACAGATGCAGGTGGCAGTGTATTGATTACATGTCATCAACACGAAAATTGTATTGAAGTACAGTTTAAAGATACGGGTATTGGGATGACGCCTGAAGCGGCTGAACAAGTATTTGAGCGTTTTTACCGTGTGGACGAAGCACGAAAGAAAGATGGTACAGGTTTAGGTCTTGCTATTGTAAAGCAAGTAGTCGAGCTCCATGGTGGGAAAATTACGCTAGAGAGTGTACTCGGAAAAGGGAGCACGTTTACGATTATAATTCCACGGGAGAGAAGATAAGGGGAGAATATAAAATGGAGAAAAAATGGGCGATTCGATTAATTCGATTTGCGGCAATTTTCGGTTTAATTGGCACGTTTATAGGTTCTAAAATGAGCGGGGATATGGATTATTCCTTACGTCCAATTCACGCACACATACTGTTAGTCGGTTGGCTATCGGTATTTGCCTGGGGGATTTTTTATAGTATTTATACAGTCAAATATAAGGTGTTAGTAACGATTCAAAGTATTTTAGCGATGACAGGTGCATTTGGTCTAACATTTGGGATGTGGATGTACAATCTAAATCCATTCAACTTAAATGAAACGTTTGTCACGATCTTCTTTATCGTAGGTGGAACATTACTGTTACTAGCCTTTACATTATTCGTTGTAGTAACGTTCTTTATTGACAACAAAGAGAAATAGTGTTTGGAGAGAAGTCTGTCTGAGGGGGCAGGCTTCTTTTTTGTGGTTAATTAAGGTTTTTAGGATGATGTTGAAGGGGAATAGGATAATATTTACTCTTTGCACGGTATAATCTTCATATAGGGGGGGATTGGTCATGAAGGCTTTACCATACATAGCAGTGTTGTTTGCGGCAATGCTTTGGGGAACAACCGGCACGACACAAACATTTTTACAAGACGGCATCTCATCGTTTGCTGTTGCGTGTGTACGTTCAGGGATTGGCGGAGGTGCTTTGCTTATTATTGTGTTGCTCATGAGAAAAATGAATTGGCGTAATTGGCCGTGGAAATGGACAATTACAGCGGCACTTACGATTGCGTTATTCCAATGTTTATTTTTCTCATCTATTCGCTTTACAGGTGTAGCGATTGGTACCGTTGTCACGATTGGGAGTGCACCGGTCTTTGCCGGGATACTGGAATGGCTTGTATGGAAAGTGAAGCCAACGCGAATTTGGGCAGTAGCAACTAGCTTTGCGATTACGGGCTGTATATTGCTGTTCGTTAATCGCGGGGAAGCGGTAGTGGATTCGTTTGGCGTAGGTCTTGCGCTAGGTGGCGGATTGATGTTTGCGCTTTATACAAATGTCAGTAAACAGTTAACAAAAAGCGCGGAAACATTGCCAGCTGTGGCGATGACGTTTTCCTTATGTGCATTATTTTTAGTACCACTTGCTTTAATCGACGGGGTTACATGGATTGGTAGCATGCACAACTTAGTGCCGATGTTGTATATGGGCATTATGACGACGAGCGTAGCGTACTTGCTGTTCTTAGGTGGGCTTCGATTAGTTAGTTCATCCGCAGCAGTCACACTTAGTTTAGCCGAGCCGTTAACAGCAGCACTTCTAGGCGTATTTTTCTTAGGCGAATACTTGTCATGGACATCCTGGGGCGGGGTATTGCTTATTTTAGGCGGCATCCTCGTTTTGACGTTTAGCAATCGGACTGTTTCGCAATGAGCCAGTCTTTTTGGATTGGCGGAAGGTTTTTAAAAAGTGGCGGAAGTTTCCGAAAATTCAGCGGAACGACACAAAAATTGCTCCATATTTCTTAAGAAATTCTTCAGATTTATCCTAATAGAAAACTAATTTTTATGTTTTACGATATGATTATAAGAAAAAGCAGT
>JBJEFO010000215.1:0-13559 GCA_051874135.1 Lysinibacillus sp. | reverse complement strand
AGTAGGACGTCGCTTCGCAAATCAAAGACTCGATGATATCGGGTCTTTTTTATTTGCCTAAAAAGCTTTAATATTTCACTAGATGAATTTTGTAAAATATATAGATTGAAATAATGATTCAAGATGATAGGAGGGCATAAATCAGCGATAACGAAATAGAAGCTATGAAAAGGGCATTTATTCAAGTGATTAAAGACATGAACGTTATGTTAAAGGGATACGTGTAGTTCGCGAAGTGTATGAGGAAATGGAGCAGTATACAGAGCACATTTGGCTAGAATATAGGCTAAGAACACTTATTGATAAAGGTGATGTTCGGTATAAAGGTGATTTAAGCTCAATGCGATTATATGAAGTGAAATGTTAAGGGAGGCACAAAGATATACCTCCCCTTTACTATTTTGCGCTAGCTAAGCCAACTGATGTATTTTCATATTTTTCGTCCGTTAATGCTTTTAATAGGAAATGTGCCACACTTGCGCGAGGAATCGAGCGTGCTGTATTTGGAACGCTATCGAATGATTCCACATAATCTAATTCTAATGGGGCATTTTTTAATCCCATTGGACGAGCCACTGTATAAACAACATCTTTAGAAAGAATGTAATCGAGTGCTGCACGGTGATCTTTTAAAGGCTTTTCAAGCATTTTCATGACCATTTTACCGGCAATACCAGGAATTTCTCTATTTACACCAGCTGAAGCACAGTAGACGATGCGTTTAACACCTGCTGCTTCCATACCATCAGCAATATTTTTCCCCATCTTTTGGATGGATGTATGTTTTTCAGGTCCTTCTGTTGACCCAATACATGAAACGACTGCATCATGCCCTTTAATAGCTTCAGCAACTGCAGCAGCATCAAATGCATCTCCTTGAATAATGTCAATACCTGATTTAGTTTGTAGCTTGTCAGGTGTGCGGACGAAAGCAGTTACTTCATGACCTTGTTCTACAGCCATTTTTATAAATTCTTGTCCAACTCCGCCAGTTGCACCAAAAACGATTAATTTCATTTTTTCACCTCTGTCATATGATGGCTTCATTATAACATATGTGTCACTTAACATTGCTCTAATAACCTATTCCACTTTAAGTTATAATAGAAGAATAATAATGAACGGAGTGAAGCAAGATGAAAAGCGAGCGACCACTTGTAGAGGCACTACAAACATTTGTAGGAAAAGAACCTTATTCTTTGCACGTACCCGGACATAAGAATGGGCTCATTTCAGCATTACCGAAACAATTAAAAAAAGCTCTGCTATATGATGTAACAGAATTGACAGGGTTAGATGATTTTCATCATCCTGAAGGGGCTATTGAAGAGGCTCAAAAGCTACTTGCTGAAACGTATGGGGCAAATCGGAGTTTTTTCTTAGTTAATGGCTCGACTGTTGGTAACTTGGCAATGATTTATGCTACTTGTAAAAAAGGAGACACAATTTTTGTTCAAAGAAATGCGCATAAATCTGTGTTTCACGCAATACAATTAGTTGGTGCGAAGCCTGTCTATTTAGCACCACAGTGGGACGAGCATACAAATTCAGCTGGTGCGGTACCATTTGAAACGATAAAAGAGGCATTAAAGCGACATCCAGAAGGGAAAGCAATCGTTCTTACATATCCAACATATTATGGAGTGGTGACACAAGATTTAAAGCAGCAAATTGAACTTTGTCATGCACATCATATCCCTGTACTTGTAGATGAAGCACACGGGGCGCATTTTACTGCGAGTAAGCGATTCCCAGTATCAGCATTAGATTTAGGGGCTGATGTCGTTGTACAATCTGCACATAAAACGCTTCCAGCTATGACGATGGCATCGTTCATGCATATTAAGTCAACACTTGTATCCGAATCAAAAATTAATCAATATTTACGGATGCTACAATCTAGCAGTCCATCCTATTTACTATTAGCATCACTTGACGACGCTAGACACTATATTAGCAAGTATATGGAAAGCGATGCAGTATACTGCTTAGAAAAGCGCAATCAGTGGATTGAAGCGTTGCAATCTATACCAGAATTAGAAGTGATAGAAGCGGATGATCCGTTGAAAATATGTATTCGTATGCCAGGTTATACTGGCATGGAGTTAAAAGCAGCACTTGAAGAAAGCCAGTTATACGTGGAACTTGCCGATATGGAGCAGGTACTAGCTATTTTGCCCCTGTTAAAACATGGTGAGGCATATCCTTATGCAGAGCTTCGCATGCGAGTGAAAAACGCAGTAGCTCAATTAAAGACGCGAAAAGGTAGTGGATTTTCGCATGCGAGTAAGCAATATGAAATGGCTGCAATCATTACACCGAATGCTACATTTGAAGAGATTGAAGAGATGGACAAGGAATGGATACCGTATATGCGCGCGATTGGTCGAATAGCAGCGAGCATGCTTATTCCATATCCGCCTGGGATTCCTCTATTTGTTCCAGGTGAAAAAATAACAGTAGGAAAGCTAAGTCAGCTTGAAGAACTGCTTGCCATTGGTGCAACATTCCAAGGTGATCATCGTTTGGAAGAACGTTTAATTCAAGTACTAAAGTAGTTGTTGGAGGAATATACAAAAATGGTAGGAAATTTATTTATTACCTTCGAAGGACCAGAAGGAGCAGGAAAAACATCTGTATTAAAAGTAATTATTGAGCGACTCCAGCAAGAAAATATAGATGTATTAGCAACACGTGAACCCGGTGGAATTGAGATTGCAGAAAAGATCCGTGAAATTATTTTAAACCCGGCTCATACAGCAATGGATGCACGTACAGAAGCATTATTATATGCGGCAGCACGTAGTCAGCATTTTTATGAGAAAGTTCAGCCAGCACTTGAAGCAGGAAAGCATGTATTATGTGATCGCTTTATTGATTCATCGCTAGTTTATCAAGGAATGGGCCGCAATTTAGGTGTAGAGGCAGTTCGTGCGATTAATCAATTTGCTATTGGCACAAGGATGCCAGATCAAACGATTTTATTTGATTTAGAGCCAGCTATTGGATTAGCAAGAATTGAAGCGAATCGTGCAGATGAAATCAACCGTTTAGATACAGAAAGTTTAGCCTTTCATGAAAAGGTACGAGAAGGATATTTGAAATTGGCAAAAGAAGATCCTGAGAGAATACGTATCGTTGATGCGAGTCAGCCTTTAGAAGATGTAATTGAATCGACATGGATAATTTTAAAAGAGTTACTACAGGAAAAGTAAATGAAGTGTCCGTACTTAGTATGATATAATGGTAACACCTAATCAATTGAAAGGGTGAGTGCGAATGAAGTTAGTCGTGGCAGTAATTCAAGACCAGGATAGTAATCGTTTGGCGAGTGCTTTAACGAAACATAACTTTCGTGCGACAAAATTAGCTAGTACAGGTGGATTTTTACGTTCTGGAAATACAACATTTTTAGTTGGTGTGGATGATAATCGCATTCCACAATTACTGGACATCATCCGAGACAATTGCCGTGCGCGTGAGCAAATGGTAACTCCTGTATCCCCATTAGGCGGTAATGCTGATTCTTATATCCCTTATCCAGTTGAAGTGGAAGTTGGCGGAGCGACAGTGTTCGTATTACCAATTGAACAGTTCCACCATTTTTAGTGTTATGAGAAAGATATAAAACATTAGTTGGGGTAATGTTATAACATGATGCTACATGGTCCAGTCATTTCTACTTACTTTATGTGTGAGTATACGGCGGTAGCCTCCAACGCTGGCGTTAAAGTCTTTTCTTATATGGAGGTGGATTTCATATGAAAATTAATCGTGATTTACGTGCTGGTTTCCTAAACCAAAATGAAGTGAGACAACCAAGTCAAAGCGGTAATCGATTTGGCGATATGGTCGTTAAACAAGGTTCAAAGATGCAAACGGAACAGTTAACACGTCTTTTAGGTGATATTTCAGCTGCTGGAGATCGTGTTGCACGCTCGCGAAGTCTTCGAGAGTTAACACGCTTTAAAATGCTTGTAAAACGATTTTTACAGGAAGCGGTAAACCACGGCTTAGAAACGAAGCAATCACATACTTGGAATCGATTTGGTGAAGGTAGACGTTTAAAAATTGTTGAAACCGTTGATGAAAGACTTGTTGAACTTGCGCAAGAAATCTTAGATGAAGAAAAAGAAACGATCGATTTATTAGATAAAATAGGTGAAATTAAAGGATTATTAATTAACCTATATATGTAAAACCCGTGTCTTTATCGTGTATGTGGACACGGGGTTTTTTCTAAAGGAGCACTCAAAAAGAGTGTTAGATATGAAAAGGTGAAATAAAATGGTACGAAAAGTGGATGAGTTAAAAGCTTTGCAACCAATCGTAATGAAACAGCTCCAAACGATTTATGAAAAAAACAGAATGGCACATGCCTATATATTTGATGGTGAAAAAGGTACTGGAAAGCGCGATGCTATGACGTTTTTTGTGAAGCTTCTATTGTGTGAGCATCCGCTAGAAAATGTTCCATGTGAAACGTGCCGAAATTGTCTCCGAATTGATTCTGGTAATCACCCAAATATTAAGCAAGTTGAGCCGGATGGACAATTTATTAAAATTGATCAAATCCGTGATCTTATTGCAGAAATGATGATGACGGGTGTGGAAAGTGGACGGAAAGTATACGTCATACATCACGCAGATAAATTGAATACAGCATCTTCCAATATGTTGTTGAAATTTTTAGAAGAGCCAGATGGAGAAGTAACAGCCATTTTACTAACGGAACAAATTCAAAGTATTTTACCGACAATTCGGTCCCGTTGTCAGCATATTAAATTTTCCAAAGTGCCACGTCAAATTTTAATGGAGCGTCTTGTGGAACAGGGTATTACCCACTCAATGGCCTCGACAGTCAGCATGGTGACAAATGAGCTAGAGACAGCGATAACACTTGCAAATGAAGAGCAGTTTGCACATGCGAGAAAAACAGTGTTAAAATTAGTAGAGACAGTCAGAAATAATGTACATGAAGCATTATTGCTTGTACATGAAGATTGGCTTCCTTCATTTAAAGAAAAAAGTGAAATGGAGCAAGCGTTAGACTTACTGTTATTTGCTTATCGTGATATTGTAGCAATTAAGGCCAATCCTGATGCTACGTGTACGTATCCAGATATGCTGCCCATTTTTAAGGAAATAGCTCTGCACACAACTTATGAGCGGTTATCGAATCAAATGCAGGCGGTTTTACAGGCACGAGCGAACCTGCAGCGCAATATGAACCGAGCGCTATTGATGGAGCAGCTAATGCTGAATTTGCAGGAGGGGTATACATTTGTATAATGTAGTCGGAGTCCGCTTTAAAAAGGCGGGTAAAATATATTATTTCGATCCAGCTGCTTACATACTAGAAGTAAATGAGTATGTAATTGTCGAAACGGCGCGTGGGATTGAGTACGGAAAAGTAGTCGTCCCAATTCGTCAAGTGGATGAAAACGACGTTGTGTTACCACTCAAGCAAGTCGTACGTCCAGCAGATGAACGAGATCGAATTCAAGTAGATGAAAATTTATTAGAGTCGAAGCGCGCATTTGAATTAGCAAATGCGAAAATTATTGAGCACAGCTTAGACATGAAGTTAGTAGATGTTGAATATACATTTGATCGTAACAAAATTATCTTTTATTTCACAGCTGAAGGGCGCGTCGACTTCCGTGAATTGGTAAAAGATTTAGCTTCTGTATTCCGTACACGTATTGAATTGCGTCAAATTGGGGTACGTGACGAGGCAAAACTTCTTGGCGGTATCGGCCCATGTGGACGTATGCTGTGTTGCTCAACGTTTTTAGGTGATTTTGATCCAGTATCGATTAAAATGGCGAAAGACCAAAATTTATCGCTTAACCCAACTAAAATTTCTGGTCTTTGTGGTCGTTTAATGTGCTGTTTAAAATATGAAAATGATGATTATGAAATTGCAAAAGAAGGCATGCCAGACATTGGTGATATTACGATGACGCCGGATGGACCGGGTAAAGTAGTTGGATTAAATGTTTTAGAGCGTTTAATTCAAGTTTACTTGCAGGAGCAAGAGCGCGCTGCGGAATATTCGCTTGAAGAATTATTAGAATGTGAAAAAAATCTTATATAGATAGAAACTTAGTGGGGTGGCTTGAGTGAAGGACCGTAATTTTTTAGATACTGTTATGGAGTTCGAACAGCAGCTCGAATCGATGCAACAACAATTTAGTGCATTGAAGCATTTTGTTGCGCATATGATGGAGGACCATCAGACACTTCAAACAGAAAACCTTCACCTACGAAAACGTCTAGAGGAGCTTTTATCTAAGGAGCAGCCTTCTATAAAAAATAATAATAAGAAGAAGGATAGTACGGTGGATATTGGGGAAGGATATGATAATTTGGCACGCCTTTATCATGAAGGTTTCCATGTATGTCATGTTCATTTCGGAAGCTCGCGTAAAGGTGAAGATTGCTTGTTTTGTCTATCGTTTTTAAATAAAGAAAATAGTTAACGAAAAGACTGCTTCCTAGTTATAAGGGGAGTCAGTCTTTTGTTTTGGAAGGAGTCAAATATGAACGAGTGGTTAAAGGATGATGAACGTCTAGATTATTTGTTAGCTGAGAATTTACGTATTATTCAAAGTCCATCCGTTTTTTCGTTTTCATTAGATGCAGTATTGCTGTCGCGTTTTGCTTCAGTACCGAAGCGAGGGGCTGTTGTTGATTTATGTTCTGGCAATGGTGTAATACCATTATTTTTAAGTGCGCGGACGAATGCGAAAATTATCGGTGTTGAGTTACAACCGAGATTATATGATATGGCATGTCGCAGTGTAGCTTATAACAAATTGGAAGAGCAAATTGAGATGAAGCTTGGTGATGTCAAGGAGGCACCGACTGAACTTGGCATTGAAAAGTACGATGCTGTTACATGTAATCCGCCATATTTTTTAGCGCATGAATTAAGTGAAAAAAATTTGAGTGAGCATTATGCGATTGCGCGCCATGAATTACATTTAACATTAGAAGAAGCGGTATATGCTGCTAGCCGCTTATTAAAACAAGGCGGAAAAGCAGCATTTGTTCACCGTCCAGAGCGCCTGCTTGATATTGTTACAGCAATGCGTGCGAATCGTTTAGAGCCAAAACGTATACAGCTCATCTACCCGAAACGTGAAAAAGAGGCAAATACGTTATTAATTGAAGGTATAAAGGATGGAAAGCCAGGTTTGAAAATTTTGCCGCCTCTTTATGTGTATGAAGATAATAATGAATATACAGAAGAAATTCGAGCGATTCTTTATGGAAAGTAAACATTATTTCTATGTTTTAGAGTGTAACGACAATACATTATATGCTGGTTACACAAATAATCTTGAAAAACGTGTTGCCACACATAATAGAGGAAAAGGCGCAAAGTATACAAAAGTACGTATTCCGGTAAAATGTGTTTACTATGAAACATTTGAATCCAAACAGGAAGCAATGCGTAAAGAATATGCATTTAAGCAACTAAAACGTAGTGAAAAATTGAGTTATATAAGGAGCAAAGCACATGAAATCACAGAAGAGTAGTCAACACGAAACGGGGAGTTGCTTGTATTTAGTAGCTACACCGATTGGCAATTTAGAAGATATGACTGTTCGTGCATTGCGTATTTTAAAAGAAGTCGATGTGATTGCAGCGGAAGATACGCGTAATACGAAAAAATTGTGTAACTATTTCGAAATTGATACACCACTAGTGAGTTATCATGAGCATAACTTAGAATCTGGGGGAGAAAAGTTACTAACGTATTTACGAAACGGTAAGTCGGTTGCATTAGTGAGTGATGCAGGTCTACCTTGTATTTCAGATCCAGGTGCCGATATTGTGGACAAGGCGCTTGCGGAAGATTTCGCTGTAGTACCGGTTCCAGGAGCAAATGCTGCATTAACAGCACTTATAGCGTCAGGTTTAATTCCACAGCCATTTTACTTCTTTGGGTTTTTAAACCGCAATAAAAAAGAGCGTCGTCTACAACTAGAAAAGTTAGCAAAACGTGAGGAAACGATTTTATTTTATGAGGCGCCACATCGTTTAAAAGAGGCATTAAAAGATTTGCATCTTGTCCTTGGTAATCGACGTATTGTGCTAGCGCGTGAGTTAACGAAAAAGTTTGAAGAATTTTTACGTGGAACGATTGAAGAAGCGATTGAATGGGGAGAATCAAATGAGATTCGTGGTGAATTTGTCGTTGTCGTTGAAGGAAATACATCTGGTGAAATAGAGGAAGAAGAGAATGCTTGGACGTCGATGACGATTGTTGAACATATAAACTATATAATAGAAGAAACTAATGTAAGTTCAAAGGAAGCGATTAAAGAAGTAGCGAAGTTGCGCGGTCTTCCGAAACGTGATGTTTATAATGAATTTCATCAATAAATAAATGAAAGAAGGGCTACTTGAAGGTAGCCCTCTTAAAAATAACTTGAAATTATTTTTTTAAGTTATTTTGAATTTCTTTTACAAGAATTTCAGCGCCTTCTGGACTTAAAATTAATTTTCCTCCAGCAAGACGGAAGTTGTCATCAGAAACTTCGCCCGTTACAGCACAAGTCATATTTGGCATGTATTTTTTAAGGATGATTTTATCATCATCAACGTAAATTTCTAATGCATCTTTTTCAGCAATGCCTAATGTGCGACGAAGCTCGATAGGAATAACCACACGACCTAATTCATCGACTTTACGAACAATACCTGTAGATTTCATGACAATGTTTCCTCCTAATTTGATGTTATTATAATTCGTCAAAATTCGACATCGTTTCCTTGTCTACGATAAATCATACCAAGTAATGACATAAACGTCAATAAATTAGCACAGAAAACAATAGAAAGATGTGAAATTTTTTATTAAAAAATAGGATAAAGAACGTTAAATTAAAGATTTTTACTATAGGGCAGTCTTAATAGACTAAAATTTCAGAAAAGATAGCTCTTTTTAGAGTAATGATTTTTCGACAAATGGTAATCTTAATAATCTTTCATTGAAACGAATTTCGGACTTCGTTAGAATAGGTACTATACTGTGAAATAATTGGAGGCAGTGGCTTTGAGCAAACAACAAACATTTTATATAACAACCCCTATTTATTATCCAAGTGGAAAGTTCCATATTGGTACAGCTTATACAACGGTTGCATCTGACACAATTGCACGTTACAAGCGCTTGCGCGGATATGATGTACGCTTTTTAACGGGCATGGATGAGCATGGACAAAAAATCCAAGAGAAAGCTGCAGAAGCAGGTAAACACCCTCAAGAGTACGTAAATGAAATTGCAGACGCTGCAAAGAAACTATGGGCTTTAATGGATATATCTTATGATGATTTTATTCAAACTACACAAGAGCGACATAAGAACAGTGTTGAGAAAATTTTTAAGAAATTTTTAGACAACGGCGACATTTATAAAGGTGAATATGAAGGGCTTTATTGTGTGCCATGTGAATCATATTATACAGAAACGCAATTAGTAGACGGTAAATGTCCGGATTGTGGCCGTGATGTACAAACTGTAAAAGAAGAGTCTTACTTCTTTAATATGAAAAAATATGCCAATAAATTACTAAAATATTACGAAGAAAATCCTGAATTTATCGAACCAGAGTCTCGTAAAAATGAAATGATTAACAACTTCATTAAACCAGGACTAGAAGATTTATCTGTTTCTCGTACATCGTTTGATTGGGGCATTAAAGTTCCTGGCGATCCGAAACATGTAATTTACGTATGGGTAGATGCTTTATCGAACTATATTACGTCACTTGGCTATGGCTCAGATAATGAAGAGCTATTCAATAAATACTGGCCGGCAGATGTACATGTTGTAGGAAAAGATATTGTGCGTTTCCATACGATTTACTGGCCAATTTTCCTTATGGCTTTAGATTTACCATTACCGAAAAAAGTATTCGCCCATGGATTTATTATGATGAAAGATGGCAAAATGTCGAAGTCAAAGGGCAATGTTGTTTATCCAGAAATGCTTGTTGAGCGTTATGGTCTAGATGCAACACGTTATTTCTTATTACGTGAGCTACCATTCGGTTCAGATGGTGTGTTCTCACCAGAATCATTTGTGGAACGTACAAACTTTGATTTAGCAAATGACTTAGGGAACTTATTAAACCGTACTGTATCAATGATGAATAAGTATTTTGATGGTGTCATTCCAACCGAAAACTTACAGGCGACTGAATTTGATGCAGCATTAAAAGCACATGCAGAAGATGTACGAGCTAAATATGAAGAAAGCATGGAGAAAATGCAATTTAGTGTTGTATTAGCTGAGCTTTGGTCATTAGTATCACGCACGAATAAATATATCGATGAAACATCTCCATGGGTGCTAGCGAAAGATGAAGCAGATCAGCCGAAGTTAGCCGCAGTTATGGCAAACTTAGCAGAAAGTTTACGTCATATTGCAGTAATGTTACAACCATTTATGACAACTGCACCAAAACAAATTGCTGGGCAATTAGGATTAAGTGATGAACTATTAGCGTGGGATTCAATTTCAACATTCGGAAATGTTATTCCTGCTAACACAAAAGTGGTAGAAAAAGGTGTACCAATCTTCCCACGTTTAGATGCAGAAGTGGAAATTGAATATATTCGTGAGCAAATGCAGGCGAGTGTAAAAACAAAACAGGAAGAAACGAAAAAAGAAGAAAGTGCCGCACCAGACGTTCCGGAAATTACAATTGATGATTTCATGAAGGTTGATTTACGTGTAGCAACGGTCACAGCATGTGAGCCAGTGCCAAAAGCAAATAAATTATTAAAGCTGCAAGTCGATCTTGGATATGAACAACGCCAAGTCGTATCAGGCATTGCAGAGCACTACAAACCTGAAGCGTTAATTGGACAAAAGGTGATTGTTGTAGCAAATTTAAAACCAGTAAAATTACGTGGGGAATTATCTCAAGGTATGATTTTAGCTGGTTCTCACGAAGGTGTTTTAACACTTGCAACAGTTGATCCAAAACTTGAAAATGGTGCGAAAGTAAAATAAATTTTTGAAAAAAGCCTGTTGAACAATTGGAAGTTCGACAGGCTTTTACGTATGTAATAGAAATTATTCAATCAATAGCATCTTGGGATAATATTTATTTGATATTAAATAGTTTTTTAATGGGTAAAAAAGCATTATCCTACAAAATTAACAAAAATAATTTGTTACAAAACGTGATAAATAGGTAGCGAAAAAGAAATATTACTGAAAAATATGAAATGTTATGGTTCATTACAATACAGGATAGGGGAAATGAAAAATATGACAACTTACATTGATACACATGTGCATTTAAATGCAGACCAGTATGACGAAGATTTACAGGAAGTAATTGATCGTGCACTGGAAGCAAACGTAGAGAAAATGGTTGTGGTTGGATTTGATCGCAAGACCATTGAACGTGCTATGAAGCTTGTCGATGAGTACGAATTTATTTATGCGGTCATTGGCTGGCATCCGGTTGATGCAATTGATTGTACAGAAGAAGATTTAAAGTGGATTGAACAATTAGCTGCACATCCAAAAGTTGTAGGTATAGGTGAGACAGGCCTTGATTATTACTGGGATAAATCTCCGAAAGATATACAGGAGTACTGGTTCCGTAAGCAAATCCAGCTTGCACAAAAATTAAATTTACCAATCATTATTCACAATCGTGATGCAACGGGGGATGTAGTACGTATTCTCCGTGAAGAAAATGCAGCATCTGTTGGCGGTATTATGCACTGCTACGGAGGAAGTGTTGAAACAGCACGCGAATGTATTGCAATGAATTTTATGATTAGTCTAGGAGGACCTGTAACGTTTAAAAATGCACGTCAGCCAAAAGAAGTAGCGAAAGAAATTCCGCTAGAGTATTTGCTTATTGAGACAGATGCTCCGTATTTAGCACCGCATCCATATCGTGGTAAGCGTAATGAGCCTTCTTTAGTGCCACTCGTTGCACAAGAAATCGCCCGCTTGAAGGAACTTCCAGTAGAAGAAGTTGCAAAAGCGACAACTGAAAATGCAAAGCGTTTTTTTAAAATTTGTGACTAAAATGTGAACGCGTCTCCAATACTAGTGTTGGAAAGGCTTTCAAACAGTTACCAAAATTCATACGCATGCATTAAGGTTGACAGTTAGAAATCAAGTCCGTATAATCCAACGAGTATTAAGGAGGCGTTTTTTCATGTCAAATGACACCATGAAAAATCTGTTCTTTAGTTCATTGAGGCGTAAGCAAACAGCGGTAAGAATTTTAACACTTATCCTGTTTGTAACAGTAATTTCATTCGTTCTCTATCAGGGATCGAAAACAATCGTTGTCGTTAATGCAAATGGCGAACAACAAGAAATAGCAACACATGCAAAAACGGTAGAAGACGTACTTCTATCACAAGATATAACCATATCAGAATATGATAAAGTATCACCCTCACTGGACACAGAGATTACTAATGGAATGAAAATCTCATGGGAACAGGCAGAAGAAATCTTTATTTCAGTTGATGGAAATCAGTCAAGTATTTGGACAACTGAAAAACTAGTGAAGAACATTTTGGAAGAAGCAAATATTGAAGTAGCAGAGCAAGATGAGATTTCAATCGGCTTAGATACAGAGGTAGGAGCAGATAACAAAATCGATATTCAAAAAGCGTTTCAGTTAACGCTTGTCGATGGCTTAGAAGAGAGACAAGTATGGTCCACTTCGACTACGGTCGCTAACTTTTTGAAACAACAAGGTATCACAATAGGCGAACTTGATCGTGTCGAGAAATCAATGGAGGACGTTATCACTCCAGGCGATAAAGTTGCAGTTGTTCGCGTAGAAAAGGTTACCGATGTAGTGGAAGAATCAATCGATTTCGCAATTGAAAAGAAAAATGATTCTTCGGTATTGAAGGGGCAAGAAAAAGTCGTTACACAAGGTAAAAAGGGTACTATAGAACGTACTTATGAAGTCGTAAAAGAGAACGGCAAAATTGTAACGAAAACATTACAATCTGAAAAAGTTGTAAGCAAACCTACAACACAAGTAGTAGCTGTAGGTACAAAAGTTGTAACAGCAACAGCATCACGTAATAACGCACCAACTGGTGGAAAAGAATTTTACGTAACAGCAACCGCGTATACACCAAACTGTAATGGTTGTAGTGGTGTTACAGCTACAGGAATAAATGTAAAATCAAATCCTAATATGAAATTAATTGCGGTTGATCCAAACGTTATTCCGTTAGGTTCTAAAGTTTGGGTTGAGGGCTACGGCTATGCAATTGCAGCTGATACAGGTGGCGCAATTAAAGGCAATAAAATCGACGTATTAGTTTCATCAAAGTCTGCAGCGGCAAACTGGGGACGCAAAAAAGTACGTATTAAAGTGTTAAACTAGTAATCTAATAAATAGTATTCCAAAATGAAGTGCTTTCCCGTTTTGACTGGCGGGAAAGCTATTTTTATTGGGAAAAATATAATGACTAGAATGCCCTCGAAAAGCGTTTTTCGTGGGTTCAGCTTTGTTAGTTATGTTAAAATGTCAAAAGA
>JBJEFO010000214.1:0-13591 GCA_051874135.1 Lysinibacillus sp. | reverse complement strand
CCTTGATATCATACTAATAGCGATTTCACTTAATAAAACTTCATAGGAGGAGATAACATTGAGTAAATCGGACTATTTAGATCCAAAATCTCAAAAGATCCACCAAAACTGGACGAGAAAAAAGCATTCAAAATCTCAAGTAAACGGTCAAACGGAGATCACCCTCCACAACAGATTACTGAGATCCGAAGCCAAGGCGAGACAGTTTTAAAATAATATGAAGCAATTTAGTGAAATCAGACCCCGGGAATTTATTTCCGGGGTTTTTAACGTGTTACTAAAAGAAGACTCTTGATATATGAAAAAGCGAATCCTAAAATACTAATTGCAATTTATAGTATATAAGTTGAATTTAATATTTTTTAAAGAAAAAGTTGTATTTACGCCTGCATTACCGGATGAACTTTGCGAATAAAATCTCACAAGAAGTTACATGTATGTTTCATTCTAATGAGGCTCATACGGAACGTGCTACCAACGTAAATGTTTTTTCAAATCTATTTCAAACTGTATATAGCTTGAATACATAAGTAAAAGCTACCCATTGTAGTAATTACTATGCACCATGCTTAACTTTTACTTCCGTTTACTTCAAATTTATATTTATTGAAAATTACCCATATAATCATCAACAAACAAAACAAGCTAATTAGTACCATAAATAAGCCCGCATAGAAATAATTAGTACTATCTGAAATATAGCCGAAAACCGGTGGAATAATAAAAACGCCTACTGAAGCAAGTGTTACACTATAACCACTTGCCGAACCACTAATTGATTTCGGGACGCTCTCAACAGCTAAAATCATCCAAACGCCATTGAAACCAGATAACGTAAAACCCATACTTACTATAATAATGATTATTATTAAGTAATGATTGGATAAGTATAATAAACAAAGTGCAATAGGAAACCACGCTGTAATTATCATTAATGCAATCCAACGATTCCCATTAAAAATTAAATCACTTAATGTCCCCCACATTACCCTACCTAACGCTCCAAATAGTTCAGAGCATGCCAATGCCATACCTGCAAAATAAATCGTCCAACCTTTAATATCTGTTAAAAATAAAAGTAGGTACGTATTAAACGTTATTTGTAACCCCATTAACGCAAGCGCTGTTGCTGTTGTAAAAAATAATAATTTTGAAGCGACTAGCTTCTTTAATTGCGGCCACAATGATGACTCTGTCGATTGAAAAGAATGAAATGTTTTCTTATACGGCCTCATAAAAAAATAAACTACAACTGCAAAGCAAATTAAACCTACTGACGCCCCACTTAATGCTACTTTCCATCCTACTTTTTCTGCAAAACTCAGTAATATAATACTAGTTAAAGCAGAACCAAGTGTAATTGACATTTGCTTTAATCCCATTTGTAAAGAGATTTTTTGCAATGGATACAGTTGGATAATCATTTTATTTGTTACAGGATGCATTGCACCATAGCCTAATCCAGCAAGCATTATAAAAAATAACGCAAAGATAAATCCATGTTGAATTGTAGATAGCAGTAAAAATCCGCTTCCTACCGTAATCATTAACAGTAATAATAGCTTATGCGTTGCAATGTAATCCGAAATAATCCCCATTGGCAATGTCGCTAAAAATTGTCCTAAAAACAGTGCTGTAGGTAAAAAACCAATTTGAAAATTCGTCAGTTGAAAACTTTCTCCAATATAAACTGCAAAAGGTCCTAAACTTCTCCCAACAAATGCAGTCAATAATTGTGAAAATATTATTAATGTAATAAGCATTTTCACATTTTTCATGTTTTCCATTTTAGAATCCTAGTAACTCCGGTAAGAACATTACAAGGGATGGTATATACGTAATAATAAATAATACAACTACGGAGACGATGATAAAAGGAAATACGGATTTTACGAGTGTTTCGAATTTAATATCCCCCATTGAGGAAACAATAAATAAGCCGGTTCCAACAGGAGGTGTTAATAAACCTAAAGTTAAGTTAATACATATAACAACACCAAAATGGACCGGATCAATATTTAACGTATGCACTAGCGGCATGAGCACCGGTACTAAAATTACAAGAGCAGCAATACCATCTAAAAGCATCCCGACAATTAACAATAAAATATTCACCAATAATAGGAATACCCAAGGACTTTCTGTAAAACTCAAAATTAAATTAGCTAATAATTGCGGAATTTGTTCAAATGCAATCATCCAACCAAAAACATTTGCCATAATAATCAAATATGTTACAGTTGCAGTATTTGTAACAGTATTAATTAGCATTCGGGGAAATTTTTTAAAGCTTAATTCGCGATAAACTACTGTTCCAACAATGATTGCTAAAAGACAGGCTATTGCTGCTGATTCAGTTGCTGTAAATACACCCGTTAAAATTCCAATAACGACTGTTATCGGAATTAGTATAGCAGGTAACATTTTGATTGTACCGATAAGGATTTCATAGAAAGGAGCCTTTTCACTCTTCGGAAAGTTTTGCTTGTATCCGATGTATGCAATCATCCCCATAAATACAATGCCAAATAAAATTCCAGGTAAAATTCCAGCCATAAACATTGCACCAATTGAGGTACTCGATAATGTTCCATAAATAATAAAAATCATACTTGGTGGAATTATTGGCGCGATAATTGATGATGCTAAAGTAATAGCACCTGCAAACTCCCTTTTATAGCCCTCTTTCTCCATTTGAGGAATCATTACTTTACTCATCATAGCAGCTTGCGCATTTGCCGAGCCTAAAATAGATGCTAAAAACATATTAGCAACAACTGTTACATATGCTAAGCCGCCACGGAAGTGTCCTAATAAAAGACGTGCAAAATTTACGAGTCTTGTTGTAATTCCACCTTCGTTCATAATTTCCCCCATTAACATAAACAAAGGAATCGCCAATAACCCAAAGTTTTCTAGACCAGAAAACATTCGAAGCGGTGTCGAATCAAGCAATATACTTTGTCCATTTAAAAGGAAATAGACAACTGTTGTAATACCAAGAACAAGAGAAATCGGAATGCCTAATATTAATAATAAAACAAATACCGCAATAGTAATGAACGTCATATTAATTCATCTCCAATCTCATTTTCTTGGAGTGTCTCTTCGTTTTTAAATAGGCGAATTAATCTTGCGATAATATGAACTGTAGCAAATAATATTCCGGTCGGTACAGCACTATATGGAATCCACATTGGTATTCCAAGGGAGATTGATTTTTGAAGCATTGTCGACGGCAGCATTAACCATTTCACAGAGTAGAATAAAATAATGAATAAAAATATTAACACAATAATATCTTGGACAATTTTTAAGATTCTTTTCTTATTTTCAGATAAGGTATCGAGTAAAAAAGTAACTGCGGCTTGAGTTCCAAACTTCAAGCCCCAGCTACCACCTATAAACGAAAACCAAATAAATAAGTAAATCGAAACTTCTGTTGCCCAAGGGATTGGATTTGCTAAAAAATATCGGAAGATTACGGCGACTACCATGATGACTGTTAGAATTCCCATAAGTACGGCCATTATTACTTCTTCAATTTTTGTAATAACATTACTTAACTTAGTCATCCTATTCCCCCTAAGTCAAAATACAAGACCGTTTTACATTAACGATTCGCTTCAATAAATTGTTTGATTAAATCTGATTGCGCACCATATTCACTATCAAATGCTTTAATTTGTTTATCAAATACACTTGCGTCAATATTATATACTTCCATACCTTGACTCTCTAACTCTTTACGGAATTCCTCTTCTTGACTAGCTCGTGTTGTTACAGCATAATCACTTGCTACTTTCCATGCTTCTATAATTGCATCTTGTGCATTTTGTGGTAACGCATTAAAGCTATTTTCATTTGTTAATATCGTTGATGGCCATACCATGTGGTTTGTTACTGCAACATATTTAGCAATTTCAGAGTATTTGTTTGTAATAGTTGCATCTAAATCCATGTCCATCCCATCAATTACGCCTGTTTGCAATGCCGAATAAACTTCTGTTAACGATAGTGACTCAGGTGCTGCACCAGCATTTTTATAGAAGGACTGTAATGCTGGACTTGGTGTTACACGAAGTTTTAAACCTTTTAAATCGTCAGTAGAATTAATCTTTTTATCCTTCGTTACGATTGTGCGTTGACCAGCAAATAAATAAGTTAAACCTTTTAAACCAGTACCTTCAACTTTTTCCAAAATTTGTTGTCCTAAATCAGAGTTTGCTGCTGTGTTTGCTTCTTCTAATGTTTCGAATAAATAAGGAGAAAACCATGCTGCCATTTCAGGCGTACGTGATGTTAAATACGCGGCTGTAATCATCGCCATATCAACAGAACCAGCTTCAACTTGTTGTACCATATCCGCTTCAGAACCTAATTGGCTCGCTGGATAAATATCAACAGACATTTTACCACCCGTAATTGACTCTAATTCTTCTTTGAATTTTTCAGATGCTTGATGCCACATATGATCTGTTGGTGTAATATGAGCTAACTTTAATGTTAAATCTGGATAATCACTATTTTCCGTATTCGTATTTTCTGAACTATCTGTGCTATTTGTACCACTATCTCCTGCTATATCTTCACTCGTTGAATCGTCGTTGCCACATGCTACTAATAAAAACATAAACATTAAAAGTACCGAAAGTTTTAATATATTTTTCATGGAATTTCCCCTTTATGATTTATTTTCGCGATATTCCGACATCGTTTTTCCTCCACTACCCCAGTGCTCCAATGGAATCTCTTGAATAATGATTCGAATATTTTCTTTTGGAGCACCTGATACTCTTGATAGAGTTTCAGTCATCTCATAAATTATTTCACGTTTTATTTCAGTGCTGCGACCTTCTAACAGTTGAATTTGTACAATTGGCATCTTTTACTCTCCATTATTTCACGTTAATAGACAACGAGCCTAAATGACCATAATCCGCCGTAACTGTGTCTCCAGCATTTACAGCGACTGCATCTGTAATTGCGCCCGCTAACACAATTTCACCAGGAACAATTCCGCGTCCTTCTTTACTCAGCATGTTTAATAATTCAATTACTGAATTAATTGGATGATCCAAAATCGCAGCCCCTATGCCTTCATACTTCAATTCATTATTGTGATAAACATTGACATGAACTTGCGCCCAATCTGTAGTCGTTGGGGCATACGGCTGGCTACCCATTAAAAATTTTGTAGAAGATGCATTATCTGCAATGACATCCATTAAAGAAAACGAAAAATTTTTATAGCGACTATCAATTACTTCAAGTGCAAGGTATACATACTCTACAGCTGACCAAATTTCATAAGCCGATAAATTTTCACCACAAATAGCCTTTTTAAATGTAAACGCAATTTCCGGCTCAATACGCGGATGAATGTATTCAGAGGCAACAATTTCATTTTGTCGTAACAGCATATTGTTTGTTAATCGACCATAAATTGTAGAATTAACGCCAACTTGTACTTGTTTGGCTTTGCTCGTTAATCCCATTTTCCATCCAATGAATGCATTGTCTGCAGAAATTGCTTTTTCAACACTTAATCGTTGAATTTCATAAGCTTCATCTATTGTTAAAGCTGGGTTACTATTTGTAATTTTCTCTATTGCTACATTTTGTGATTGCGCGGTTGCTACACGCGCTACATATTCATAAATTGTACTCACGACACACTCACCTTTTTCTCTGCCATTTGTTGTGCGACTTCAATAATCATATCTTCTTGACCACCGACTAATTTCCGCTTTCCAAGCTCCACCAAAATATCACGTGCATCTACAACATATTTTTCACCTGCAATGACTGCATGTCGTAAAAAACTAGAGTAAACACCGGCATAGCCCATAATAAAACTTCCGCTCGTAATATCTTGGGGTGCCGGTAAAATATTTGCGCGCACATAATCTGCTAAATCTAGCATCTTATATAAATCAATATTTGTTTCATAACCTAATCGATTTAGCACACCAACTAATACTTCTGTTTGCGTGTTACCAGCTCCAGCACCTAAGCAACATACACTACCATCAATTCGATTTGCACCTGCTTCAATTGCTGCTAAAGAATTAGCTACAGCTAATGACAAATTATTATGAGCATGGAACCCAATATCAATTGATAAATGTGCCTTTAGTAAAGCAATTCGAGCCGTCACATCAGAAGGTAACATCGCTCCTGCAGAATCCGTTACATATACTGCATCTGCACCGTAAGATTCCATTAACTTTGCTTGTTCTAATACGACTTCGGGAGGTGCACTGTGAGACATCATTAAAAAACCAATTGTCTCCATCCCCATCCTTTTTGCTGTCTCAATATGCTGTCTTGACACATCTGCTTCTGTAACATGTGTAGCTACTCGAACCATTCTTGCGCCAGCATCATATGCTTCTTTTAAATCTTCAATTGTACCTATACCAGGTAACAATAAAACGGAAATAGTTGAATTACCTGCAACCTCTACCGCTACTTTTACGAGCTCGATATCATATTCCTTAGAAAAACCATATTGTAATGACGAACCACCTAAACCATCCCCGTGTGTCACTTCAATATACGGTACACCCGCATGGCTCAGCTGCTCTGTTACATAACGAACTTGCTCTTTCGTAAATTGGTGTCCAACTACATGACTTCCATCACGTAATGCAACTTCTGTCACGAATATTTTCTTCATTAAATTTCCACTCCTTTTAGTTGGAGCTGCTGTGCAATCATTTCCCCTACTTTTAAAGCGGCAGCCGTCATAATATCCAAATTTCCTGCATAGATCGGTAAATAATCGCCCAATCCTTCTACTTCTATAAAGACTTTTACTTCTCGCCCTTCAATTAATGGCTCTATTTTTAAACGATAGCCTGGGACGTATGAATTTACTTCTTGTACAATTTTTTCAATAGATTGCTTCATCATTTCTACATCTTTTATTTCTTCTTCTAGCAAGCATGACACTGTATTACGCATAAGCATTGGTGGTTCAGCAGGGTTTAAAATGATAATAGCCTTCCCCTTTTTCACTCCACCAACTTGTTCAATCGCTTTCGCTGTCGTTTGAGTAAATTCATCAATATTTTCTCGCGTACCAGGTCCTGCACTTTTAGAAGCAATTGTTGCAACAATCTCCGCATACTCTATATTTTGTACTTGTTGAATGGCATAGATTACTGGTATTGTTGCCTGACCTCCGCAAGTAATCATATTAACAACAGGCTGATCGATATATTTTTCTAAATTAACGACTGGCACAACAAACGGACCTATGGCAGCAGGTGTTAAATCAATCACTTTTTTTCTTAAAGGTGCTAAAGCTTCTACATTCCTTTTATGTGCTTTTGCAGATGTAGCATCAAATAAAATATCTGCAAGTTCCGGCTTTTGCAAAAACCCTTCAATTCCATTTGATATTGTTTGGACTCCTGCCTCCTGTGCACGTTTTAATCCGTCTGAATTAGGGTCGATTCCAATTAAAACCGACATTTCTAAATGCTCAGAACGTATAACTTTTTTCATTAAATCGGTTCCGATATTCCCCGAACCGATTATCCCTACTTTTATTTTTTTCATAGTACCTCCTGTTAACGACAGCTAAGTTTTATTTTCCCAAGCGCCTCACCGAAATCAGCTTCAAATTCATCGCCAGCTTCAGCATCAAGCGCTGCTGACAATGCACCAGATAGAACAACTTCTCCTTTTTTTAGACCAATATTAAAATCTGCTAGCTTATTAACTAACCACGCAACACATTGTGCCGGGTTTCCTAAAACATCGCTTCCTTTTCCACTGTTAACGAACTCTCCATTTTTATAAAAGTTCATTTCAATAGAAGGTAGGTCAATTTCATCCAATTTCTTTTTTGTTTCACCTAAAACGTACTTTGCAGATGATGCGTTATCAGCAATCGTATCTAGCAGCTTAATTTTCCAATCTTTAATACGACTATCTACAACTTCTAAACTCGCCACTACATAATCTGTAGCATCGATTACTTGTTGGACTGTAACATTTGGTCCCATTAAATCCTCTTTCATAACAAAAGCAATTTCTGCCTCTACCCGTGGCTTTAAACATTCGGAGCAATTCAGTTCATTGTTTTGAATTTCCATTGATTGTAGCAAGTGACCATAATCTGGTTCATCTACGTTTAACAGTTGCTGCATCGCTACGGACGTTAAGCCAATTTTTTTTCCGGTAATTTTATCTCCTTCGTTCACTTTTTTGTGAATTATCTCCAGTTGAATAGAATACGCATCTTTTAGTGTCAAACCTTCTATTTGCTCTGTTAACGGGGATATACCTTGACGATTCTCTTCAGCTCTTGAAATTTTACTAGACCACTCAATTAAATTTACAACCATAAGTTTCACCTTTACCTTATAATTTAATAGTTATATTCGATTGTTCACAGTAAAACTCAAAACTATGAGCTCCACCTTCTCGCCCAATACCACTTTGCTTCATTCCGCCAAATGGTGTACGTAAATCTCTTAAATACCACGTATTCACCCATACAATTCCCGCTTCTATTTGTCCAGCTACTCGATGAGCACGGCGCAAATCATTAGTCCAAATCGTTGCGCCTAAACCGTAGTTTGTATCGTTCGCATAACCGATTACCTCTTCTTCTGTATCAAAAGGTAATACGGTTACAACAGGACCGAAAATTTCTTCTTTCACACAGCGTGAATTTTCAGTTAGCCCAACGATAATTGTAGGTTCGATATAATAACCCTTTTCCATATAATCTGGTCGCTTTCCACCAGTTAATATAATGCCACCTTCTTCTTTAGCAATGGCTATATAGCTCATCACTTTTTCGTAATGTTCTTTTCCGATAACAGAACCAATGTTTGTCTTCGCATCAAATGGATCACCGACTATTAATTCATTCGTGCGAGCTACAAATTTTTCTAGAAAAGCATCCATAACCGAGCGCTCTACATAAATGCGAGATGCACATAAACAAACTTGACCTTGGTTACGGAAACTTGATTGTAACGTCGTTTCTACTACTTCATCCAAATTAGAGTCTGCAAAAATAATGGCGGGGTTTTTTCCACCTAATTCAAAAGAAACTTTCTTTAAGGTCGGGGCTGCCGCTTTCATAATAGTCGTGCCTGTACGTGTCTCTCCTGTAAATGTAATGGCATCCACTAGTGGATGTTCAGATAAAAATTGACCTGCTGAATCTTTTCCAAAACCATGGATAACATTTACAACACCATCTGGCACACCTGCTTGCTTACAAATTTCCGCCAATTTTGTGGCTGTCATTGGTGTTAACTCGGCTGGCTTCATGACAGCTGTACTCCCAGCAGCTAAACAAGGAGCAAGCTTCCACGTCATTAAAAGTAATGGTAAATTCCAAGGATTAATCATCGCCACAACGCCTACTGGTCGGGTAACGGTATAATGTAGTGCAATATTATCTTGTTTATAGGATTCATTACCGAGTGTCGTTACATAGTCCGCGAAAAAGTGGAAATTATGTGCAGCCCGTTTAATATCCATTTCCATCGCTAACTCGTATGGTTTACCTGTATCTAACGCTTCAAGCATGGCAAACTCTTCGACATTTTCTAATATTAAGTCCCCAATTTTGCGAATGATCTGAGAGCGCTGTTTTACTGTATATGTAGACCATTCAGCCTTTAATGCTCTCTTTGCTGATTGAACCGCTTCATTTACTTCTTCTTTCGTTGCTTCCGCCACCCACCCAATCACTTCTTCTATGGCTGGATTTATATTTAAAAACTTTTTATCATCCGACGCTTCTACATACTGTCCGTTGATAAAATTTCTACAATCAATTCCCTTTACGGTCACTTGTGTTTGTTGCATGATTTCCTACAACAATGTGTAGGATTCACCTCACTTTTCTTCGTTAAATTATAAAAATTTAGCAGCTTTTAAGAGAACGAGATTATTCTCTTTCCTCAAAGCTGCTTCCATACAAATTTTAGTTCTCTACTTCTACAATCATTTCAATTTCAATGGCAGTATTGTTTGGCAATTGTGCCATTCCTACTGCTGAACGTGCATGTTTTCCTTTTTCACCGAATACTTCAACAAGCAAATCCGAAGCACCATTCATAACCTTTGGCTGCTCCGTAAAATCTGGTGTACAGTTTACCATCCCTAAAATTTTGACAATTCGCTTTACTTTTGAAAGGTCTCCTAATTCCTGTTTTAATACAGTAAGCAAATTAATCATTGATTGACGAGATGCTGCGTACCCCTCTTCTACAGTTAAGTCCAGTCCCACTTTCCCATGAAACTGATCCACACCTTGACCAGATGTAAAAATTAGATTTCCTGTGCGAACACAGCCTACATAATTGCCGACTGACGGACGTGGAATAGCTAGTTCAATCCCCAATTTTTTCAATTGCTCTTCCGGTGTTTGCGTTTGATTGACCATTATTTAGTAACACCACTCTTATTTAAATTTAAAAACCGCATAGCATTTTCACCTAAAATTGCTTTTTTCACTTCTTCTTGTAACTGAAGCAATTCGTCAATTACTTTTCCTGGATCGATTTCTCTCAATAAAAATGGATAATCGGAGCCCATAATTATTTTTTCATAACCAAAGCGTTCTATTAAAAATGCTAAATTGTCTTTATCGTAAACTAACGAATCAAAGTAAAACTTTTTAGCATAATAGCTTGGTGGATGCTCCGTCAGACGAAGGTGCGGCCATACTTCCCACCCTTGATCTAAACGAGGTAAAATGTAAGCAAATGATCCTCCACCATGTGCAAAACAAACTTTTAAATTTGGACATTTTTCCATAACGCCACTCCAAATTAAGCTTGCAGCAGCTAGTGCTGTTTCACTCGGCATACCTACTGTGTACATAAAATTATGGCGAGGCGTACGGTCTTTTGCCATCGTTTCCCACGGATGAATAAAAAGTGGCATTTCAAGTTGTTCAGCAGCTTTAAAAAATGGCAGTAAATAATCTGCATCTAAATTTTCACCATTTACATTCGTACCAATTTCAATTCCTGCAATACCTATCTCTTTACAGCGACGCATTTCTTCGATAGCAATATTTGCATCTTGCATCGGTACTGTACCAAGTCCAATAAAATATTCAGGATGTTCCTTAACAACCTCCGTAATGAAATCATTTTGGAACTTTGCTAACTCTAAAGCTTGCTCAACTGGTGCCCAATATGAAAATGTGACTGGTACAGGGGAAATTACTTGCATATCTACACCCTCTTTTTTCATATCTTCAATTCTTTTTAGAGGGTCCCAAACTTGATTGGTTACTTCACGAAATAATTTACCGCTCACCATAATGTCTGCACCACAAGAACATTTTGGCTGGAGCACAGGCCATTTATCATTGCCATACTTTAAAGCGAAATTAGGTAAATCTAAAGGGTAAATATGTGTATGGAAATCTACTCTCATTTCCATTCCTCTACAGTTTCAGACATTACGTGACTACATTTCTCACATGTACGTAACTCCTCTGTTGTATTGAAATGTGCAATTCCCTCAGCAATTTGTTGACCAATATTCGTCACCTGTAATGTCACACGATGTAATTCATGATCGCATTTTTCGCATAACCATACTAAATCCTCTAGTTCGCCCTCTTTACGTTTATACTCAATTACCATTCCGTAAGTATCTGCTACACGATGAGGTGAATGAGGTACATTACCTGGTAAAACAAACATCTCACCTTCTTTTACTTCAATGACTTCTCGCTTATTTTCATCGTTAATGATTTCTACATAGCATGAGCCTTTTACTTGATAAAAGATTTCATCTGAAGGACTTACATGAAACTCACGACGTGCATTCGGTCCTCCTACTAACATGACTAAAAACTGAGAATCTTGCCATAACACTGTGTTATTTACAGGTGGCTTCAATAAATCTTTATTGTCTTCGATAATCTTCCAAATACTTTGTGAACGTGCCTGCATTTTACTTACTTCAGTTGAGTTACCCATTTGTAAAACCTCCTCATAATTTTCAACTCTTTAAATCGTTATATATCCAATCTCCCGAGAAACATTTTGTGCTGATCGAACAACTTCATTTAAAATACTTTGAAAGTTATTTCCCGAAATATAATTCACATCACTTACAAAATTTATAGACGCTATAACCTGCCCACTATAACTTTTTATTGGTGCAGCAATACCAAACGTATTTGTTTCGTTTTCACCATTACTAATGGCGTAGCCTTGCTGTCGAATAATTAGTAGCTCTTTTTTCAATTCATTCACATCTGTAATCGTGTTTTTTGTAAAAGACTGCATCCCCTTTTGTTCTACCGCTTGTAAGAAAGAAGGATTATACGCAAGTAATACTTTCCCAATACTTGTGGCATGTGCCGGAAAACGAGTCTTCCCTATATATGTAGGAAGAACGTCTGAATGCGATGAAACGGCTTTATAAATAAATCGAACTTCCCCACTATCAAACATTCCGACATGTACGCTACCTTTAAAACGGTTTACTAAATTAGCTGCAATCGGACCAACTTTTTCATTCATTTCTTGTTGGTACATAACTTTGTTGCCCCATTCTAAAATGCGCCAACCTAAGCGATATTTACGATTCTTATCTTGCAATAATATATTTTCTTTGCACATCGCTTTTAAAAAATGATGCACAGAGCTAACAGGAAGATTTAACTTTTCTGCAATTTGTTTATTGGACAATGCTGACTCACTTTCCGAAAATAAATCAATAATTTGTGCCATTTTACTTACAGAAGCAATCATTCCTATTACCCCCATTATGTTAGTTTATTTGTGGCTGTTTTATTGAATCTTCTTTCTCTAAAATTGAATCAACAAGTTCAAATTTATGTTGTTTTTTATATTTATTGTAGAAAATCGCTCGTTTTCGAACCGGATCCCCTGTATAATAACGCTCATATTGTAATGCACGCATACCAAATGCTTCGCCACATAAATCCCATGCAAGCTTGAAGATTTTTATTCGTAATTCTGCATCTACACCTGCTCGCCCACCGTAATGACGATCAATACTCGATCGTAAATCTGGATTTAAGAAATCAGCTTCTGTTGGCATCATGAGTAATCCTCCAGCACCAATCGTTTGCATAACTTCAATTGCACGTGGATAAACTTCTGGCATCATACCGCGAATCGTTTCTAATAAATTCGGATTTAAACGTGCCTCTCCATGCTCTGTAATTGTATATTCCCGCTCAGCAGTTCTTAGCAACGATCGAATGACTTCTGTATATTGAATTAATTCACCTAAATCACGCTGAACGTGTAAATATTGATCTGCACCAATAGAATCTGCTACTTTACAAGCAACTTCAACAGCAAATGCTAGTTTAATATAGCCACGTACACCCGATTGGTGAGCCGGTTGTTCTGCAATTCCCGTCATTGGATACAGAAGATTTGCAGCTTCGACATTGTTATATAAGAAAACTTTATCCCACGGAACGACTACATCTTCAAAAATTAATAATGCGTCCATTTCTTCATAACGTGATGCTAACGGGTGGTCAAATGTTGATCGAGTACCATCTTGAACTGGTTCACGGCAAATAATTTTCAAACCTTTTACATCTATC
>JBJEFO010000213.1:0-13636 GCA_051874135.1 Lysinibacillus sp. | reverse complement strand
GCCAATTAATCGCTTTACGATTCGTTGAGAACGCAAAACCAATCCCAAAAATAACAAGAATACCAAAAATTCCCCAAATAAAACTCATATTTACACCTACTTCTTCTAAATTTAAAAACCCTTTCATTGAGATTTAACAACCTACGACTAAGGACTTGAAAATCATATTAGCAAATCAAAAAATTAATGTAAAATGATTATTAATTCTAATGTTTTTATTATTATAGAATCTTCGTTATATTATTTACTAAAAAAAAATTACCAAACATTTTACTCATAGCATTTTTCTTTATTTGTTAGCAAAATTAAGAAAAAAAGAGAAAACTAACGCAATTTCACATTACGCTAGTTTCCTCTAGATTTACCATTTATTATTAAATTTGGTATTATTCGATGGTTTTATCGAATATACCGAGCCATTTTCTTCCTTTATTTTGTCTAACCGGTAAATTATTCAATGAATTGACTTTCGAGCCATTCCCTTTAATTCCCTCACTAATTTTATGAATTCTCCTCCATAAAATCATATGGCGATACACCATTCATTCCAATCATTGGATGAATATGAGGGGCTGTTTCTACATTTAATACTTTTAGCATTTCCACTTTATTTTGCTCATCTTTCACAATGGATATATCCGTTCCTTGTACTTCGTGATCATTTACTACAGTGTTTTCAACTTTCACTTCTATTTCTTCTATATCCATTGGGTTCAGACGTGCCTTTAAGCTCGTCAAACGCGTTAAATCATCCGTTTTCGCTAAGCCATCCGCTAATACATCTGGCTCACCACATAAAATGAGGAAGTTTTTTGCACGTGTAATACCCGTATAAAGTAAATTTCTGCGCAACATTTTCGAATAGCCGCGAACGACTGGCATGATAACCGTTTGGAACTCAGACCCTTGTGATTTGTGAATAGAGCAACAATAAGCAAGCGTTATTTGATTTAAGTCCGCGCGCTGATACGTCACTTCAATGCCATCAAAATTAACGATGAGCAAATCTTGCTTTTCAATTGTTTCTTTCGCTTTAATAATCGAAATAACTTCTCCCATATCACCGTTAAACACATTGCTCTCCGGTTGATTGACAAGCTGTAATACTTTATCGCCAATACGATAAATCGTATCACCAAATACGAGCTCCTTACGCGAACCATCATTCGGATTCACGAGCTCCTGAATTTGCTTATTTAATGCATCGATTCCAGCCGGTCCTCTATACATCGGTGCTAACACTTGAACATCGCGAATCGTCTGTCCTTTACTAATTGCACTTTTTACAACTTGTGTGACAACATTTGCGACTTGATCTGCACTTGCTTTAATAAATGAACGATCGCTCGTTTTTGTTGTAAGTGTATTAGGAACAATGCCTTTTTTAATTTGATGCGCTATTTCAATAATCGTTGATCCTTCTGCTTGACGATATACATCGGTTAGCTCGACAGTCGGCAACTGCTTTGACGCAAGCAAATCCTTTAATACTTGCCCCGGTCCTACCGGTGGCAATTGATCTTGGTCACCTACGAACACAACTTGTACATCCTCAGGCAAACTTTTCAGCAGCTGATGAGCAAGCCACGTATCGACCATTGACATCTCATCAATAATGACAAGACGCCCTGTAATCTCCCGTCCTACGCCCTCATCTTTATCTTCCTGTCCTGTAAAACCAAGTAGGCGGTGAATCGTCATCGCAGGTAGCTCTGTCGATTCTGCTAAACGCTTCGCCGCTCGTCCAGTTGGCGCTGCCAGTACAATCGGAAACGGTTCTTCTTTTTGCGCATAATATTTCGGGTCAAGTGATAGTCCGTGAAGCTCTGCATACACTTCTACAAGTCCTTTAACAACAGTCGTTTTACCTGTTCCCGGTCCGCCTGTTAAAATCATCACTGCTGAATTAAGTGCTGTTTCAATTGCTTGCGCCTGTGTTGGAGCGTAACTGACGTTATAACGTTCTTCTACCTCACCAATGGCCTTGCGAATTTCATCTTTCGAAAAATGATGATGCTTTTTATTTTCCTTTACTAAATCAAGTATTTTGGAGGCAATGCCGACTTCACTAAAGTATAGAGAAGGCAAATAAAGTCTCGTTTCTTCACCGCAAATTTTACTTTCCTCACGCATTTCAATACATGCTTTTGAAATCGATTCATACGGAATTTCAACTCGTTGGCTTTGCTCTAACATATCTTTTACATGTGGTAATACGTGCTCTGCCTCCATATAAACATGTCCTTCCGATAAAGCCGCATGTGTTAACACATGTAAAATCGCCGCTTTAATACGGTCCGGATGATTGCCTGTAATGCCTAACTTTGCCCCTAGCTCATCTGCCCGTCCAAAACCTATCCCTTCTACATCTTCTATTAATCGATATGGATTTTCTGTTAAAAGCACAATCGTTTCTTCACGATAAGCTTGATAAATTTTCATACCGAGCTGCGGACCGAATCCCCAATCATTTAATTGAATCATGACACGCTGAAGCCCTAGATTTTGTTCAACTGCCGCACGAATTTGCACTTTTTTTTCAGCCGATAATCTTGGCACTACATCGAGCGCCTCCGGATCCTCCATAATCTTCTGGAGCGCATCTACCCCTAGTTTCTCAACAATCGTCTCTGCCGTTTTACGACCAATACCAGGGAACAAATCACTCGATAAATAATGAACAATGCCCGTTTCTGTTGCGGGTACTTCCTTTTGGAACGTTTCTACTTGAAACTGCATGCCGTATTTCGGATGGGATTTCAAGACACCTGTAAAACGATATACTTCGTCTTCAGTTAGCTGTGGAAAATACCCAACAACAATAATTTCCTTCTCTTTATAATCAATATTCGTTTCTTGAATTTTCACACGCACAATCGAATACATATTAGATGGGTTATGAAAAATTGACACGAAAGGACGGCCTAATATAAATAGCTTATTCATTTCAAATAAATCGAGGTTTTGTGCCATCCGTCATTTCGCTCCTTTACGTAAAATATGTAAACATATTTTATCATAAGGGTACGTATGTGTCCTTGAAATTTGAAGCATTCTTACCTTTTCCAACAATAATTATCCATTTCATAGCGCAACAATGTTATGATAGAAAAAGAATAATTATGCAATGGGGGGTGAGAAAGTATGCAATTTCGTCCGTGTATCGATTTACATGACGGGAAAGTAAAGCAAATCGTCGGCAGTACACTTGGACATGAAAATGTTGCTGTTGTAGAAAATTTCACATCACAATATGATTCATCCTATTATGCAAAAATGTTTGCAAACGACCAGTTAACAGGTGGACATGTCATTATGCTTGGCCCTGGTAATGAACAAGCGGCTATTCAAGCATTACGAGCATATCCAGGCGGACTACAAGTCGGTGGCGGCATTACAGCTGACAATGCACAGCAATACATCGATGCAGGCGCATCACATGTCATCGTGACATCTTATATTTTCCATGACGGACTTCTTGATATGGAGCGCCTAAATAAACTTGTACATACAGTAGGGAAAGACAAGCTTGTCATTGACTTAAGCTGCCGAAAACGTGATGATAAGTGGTTTGTCGTAACAGACAAATGGACAAAATTTAGCGATTTTGAAGTGAATGCACAGTCCATTCGTATGATTGAACAATATTGTGATGAGTTGTTAATTCATGCAGTTGATGTAGAAGGCAAACGTAGTGGCATGCAAGAAGAGCTTGTGCAAGATTTAGCGAAGTGGACGACAATCCCAACAACATATGCAGGCGGTGTTCGTTCACTTGAAGATTTAAGAAAATTTGAGCTATTAGGTCAGAGTAAGCTTCATGTAACAATCGGTAGTGCGCTCGATATTTTCGGTGGCGATTTACGTTACGAGGATGTAGTAGCTTATTGCAAATAATAAAAAGTAGGTGTAGGAAATGAATATTATTTATCAAGATTTAGTGTTCCCTTTTAAAGAAACAAACTTAGAACGAATTATTGAAGGCAAATATTTCAAAATTAATTTACACGATAATTCACAAGAAATCCGTGTTCATTTAGATAATGAAATGATGCTTTTAGAGTTTTCTAAATCATTAAAAGCTTCATGCGGACTTTTAAATGATTACGAAAAAGAACCTTACATCATTACAGCGATTGATCTTGAAGTGTTTTTACAAGGTTTCAATGAACGCTATAAACTGAACGCGACAATTGAAAAGTAAAATAATAGGATTGTTAAAGCCTCTCTGCTTTAACAATCCTTTTTCTATACATAATATTGATTAATCGGACGGCCAACATTACCATACTGAATATCTACTTTAATGAGCTTACACTTTTCCATATAATCTAAATAGCGTCTTGCTGTTACGCGTGCAACGCCAATTGCTGCTGCGACTTCATCTGCCGAAGCACCTGTTTGACGTTCCTTTAAAAATTTCAGTACTTTATCCCACGTAGCACGGTTAAATCCTTTTGGTAATTCTGTTAATAACTCTTGAGATTGCTCTACCTTCTTCTCAATGTTTCCTTTACGCATTAACTCATCTAACTCTTGTTGTGTAATGCCCTGTACTCCCTTCATCTTTTGTTTAAATTGGCGATAGTTTTTCAAAGTTTGCTCTATACGTTCAAATGTAAAAGGTTTCATAATATAATCGTATACGCCAAGGTGGAGAATGTTTTGAACTGTCGTCATATCATTTGCAGCGGTAACTGAAATAACATCGATTGGAATATTTTCTTGACGGATTTTCCGTAATGCGTCTACACCATTTTGTTCAGGCATGAAAATATCCATGAATATTAAATCTGGCTTTAACTCATTTATTTTTTCAAAGCCTTCTATCCCGTTAGCCGCTGTTCCTATAATTTCAAAACCATCTACACGTTCTATAAACTGACGATTTACTTCTCGTACCATCGGATCATCCTCTACAAGTAATACTTTAATCGTCCCCAACTGTTTCATCCCCTAAATCAAATAATAGTAAAAAGCTTGTTCCTTCGCCTTCTTCACTCGTTACTTCGATTGTGTCATTTGCTTTCGTAACAATTTCATAAATTAAATACAAACCAATTCCTCGGTTTTCTTTTTCCTTTGTTGAAAAGCCATTCTCAAAAATACGTTTCTGTACTTCCTCGCTCATACCACCGCCATTGTCACTTACTAAAATTGCTAGCGTATCATCATGCTCATCTACTGAAATTGAAACACGCTTGTCTTCACGTTGCACACCTTCGAATGCTTCAAAGGCATTCTCGATTAAATTACCGAATATGACAACAAAATCATGATAATCTAAATGTTTTGGAAACCGTTTGAAATAACTCTCTTCATCTATTTCTACAGTTATACCAAGTTCTTTTCCTCGACTAATTTTACTAAGTAGTAAACCCGAAATATTCTCATTGTGAAAACGTTCATTTAAAAGTTTCGTCAATGATTGCTCTGTTGCTTGTACAGCTGTTAAATATTCTAATGCCTGCTTAATATGACCTAGTTGCAGTAAACCTGTAACCGTATGTAATTTATTTTTATGTTCATGCGTTTGTACACGAAGCGCTTGAACAAATGCTTTTACGCCTGTTAATTCCTCTGCAAGCTGCTTTACTTCGGTTAAATCTTTAAAAACCGCAACTGCTCCAACATTTTTCCCGTCTATTTGAATTGGCACACGATTACTTAAAATACTATGCTTATTAACATAAAGCTCCTGATTATAACTTGGCTTACCGCTCTCTACGATTTCCGGAAGACGTATGTCAGGCAATACATCATAAATATTTTGCCCGATATACTGGCTTGGATGCCCGCCAACGCCAAGTGTAATACTCGCCTTCTCGTTAAAAACTGTAATATTCATTTCATTGTCAACAGCAATAATCCCTTCATACATTGCGTTAAACGTCTCTTGCCTTTCTACATACATTTTAGAAATTTCTTCTGGCTCTAGTCCAAACATCTTCTTTTTAATATGACTTCCTAAAATCAATGCCCCCCATAAACTAAATACAACAGAAAATATAATCGTGATTATAATTTCGAATGCATAATCTTGAAAAATTTTTTTCAAAGTCGGCATTGGATATCCTACAACTACTACGCCAATTTGCCTTTTGTGCTCATTAAGTATTGGTACAAATGCGCGAATCATTGTACCAATATTACCTTGTGCTTTTGATATATAATAATGCTCACTAAAAGCTGCATTTACATCTTCCGAATCACTTTTTTTACCAATCTCATTCATTGATGGATGCGAATATTTTATTCGCTTCATATCCATTACAACAATATATTCTGCCTTATTGATAACACGAATTTCTTCTACTATTCGATTGATATTTTTCATTGCTTGTTCTTTATCGTCATTCATTAGCTGACTTGCTAATTCTGGCATATTAGATATAGTTCTTGCAATGAGCATCGCACGCTGTCCATAATCTTCTTCCTGCTCACCGAGTAAATTGCTGATAATGAAAATACCTGCAATTAAGAAAGAAAAGGCAATAATAAAGAATGTCATCAGTACTATTTTCGTGTTCATTTTGAGCTTTCGCATAAATCTCTCTCCTTTTTTTCTCTCACTAAGCAAGTTATACTCAAAGTTAGAAAGAAAAGACATATCTCGACTAAATTAGTGCGAGATGATGTTGCATCTTTGCGGATATCCATAAAACTTATACTCTCCTATCCGCTAAAATAATGAAATAATATGGTGATAAAATATGAAATACTTCTTTACAGGTGCTATTGTTGCACTTCTTATACTCGTCTCATTTATAGGGTATAGGCAAAACTTCATGAATATTTCCTCGCTACCTTATGATGATGAACAAAACGGCTTAAAGGAACAGATCATCATTCATTTTAGTCACGTCGTAGCAGAAAATACGCCAAAGGGATTAGCTGCAGCCAAATTTGCCGAGCTTGTAAAAGAGAAAACAAATGGAAGCGTCATTGTACAAGTATATCCAAATAGTATTTTATATGATGACGAAAATGAATTTGAAGCATTGCAAAAAAATGATGTTCAAATGATTGCCCCTACTTTTTCAAAGATGACAAGCTATTTACCATCTTGGCAAGTGCTCGATTTGCCATTCATTATTGAAACCGATGAACAGCTAAAACAAGTACTAACAGGTCCTCTTAAGGATAAGCTCCTTGCCGAGCTTGACATGCTGAATATTCAAGGTCTGCAATTTTGGAGCAATGGATTTAAACAAATTGCAGCGAATGACTTTCACATTATTCAACCTGATGATTTTAAAGGTTTACGAATACGTGTGATGTCGAGTGATTTAATTAGTAAACAGTTTTCACTTTTAGGTGCAACGCCTGTAACAACAACTTTTGGTGATGTATTTTATGAAATTGAAAACAAATCGATTCAAGCACAAGAAAATACGATTTCAAATTTGTACTCGAAAGGCTTTCATAAATATGAAAAGCATATTACATTATCCAATCACGGGATTATGGGCTATGCCGTTATGATGAATGAATCTTTTTGGAAAAGCTTAGATTCCGACATTCAACAGCATATACTCGATGCATTAAATGAAATGAGCGATTGGCAATTTGAAACGAGTATTGCCATGAATAAGGCTAGTCTTCAAGAGCTTGAGAATCATCCGAATATACACATCCACTCACTTACAGACGAGGAAATATATAGTTGGAAAAGAAGATTTACTCCCATTTATACCAATTTTTCGCACGAAATAAATGATTCTTATTATAAATTATTAATAGAACAAGTCAAATGAAACAATTAAACAAAATGAACAAAACTACACTTTTTTGTCGGAAAGTGTAGTTTTTTATTGTCGGACCTCCATTGTATTATAACAAAACACCCACAATCTAAAACGTTACATAACAGAAAAAACACCAATTTATTAATATTCTATGGATTTTCTTCAAAAAATGAACAAAATAAACTATATGATTCTTAAATACTAAATCTTTTTTTCTGAAAATTTTACGCTATGATAATTGCATGAAAGCGATAACAAAATAGAAAATTCGAAAATTAATAGGAGGAATTAGTTATGAAATGGCTTAAGAATCTTACGGTTCAAGTTATTGTTGCCATCATCCTTGGGATTGTAGTTGGGGCAATCTGGCCAGAGTTCGGTGCAAGCTTAAAAATCTTAGCTGATATATTTATCAAATTAATTAAGATGTTAATTGGTCCGATTATCTTCTTAACAGTTGTCATCGGTATCGGCGGTATGGGTGATATGAAAAAACTTGGTAAAATCGGTGGTAAAGCATTACTTTACTTTGAGATTGTATCAACAATCGCTCTTGCAATCGGTATCGGGATAGCAGTATTAATCAGTGCTGGTTCGGGTATCGATACTTCTCAAGCAAGTAATACCGATATTTCGAAATATACGACAGCAGCTGAAGAAAACGCTGATACAGGTCTTATGGGCTTCATCTATGGTATCATCCCAGAAAACTTTGTTGGCTCATTAGCAAATGGTGATTTACTACCAATCTTATTCTCAGCCATCCTATTCGGGGTAGCCGCTGCATCACTTGGTGAAAAGTCAAAGCCTGTTATTACATTCTTTGAACAAGTATCCGAGATATTCTTTAAAATTGTTGGTATCGTTATGAAAATTTCGCCAATCGGTGCTTTCGGTGCGATGTCTTATACAATTGGTAACTTCGGTTTAGGTTCATTAAAATCATTAGGTTTACTAATGGCGGCTGTTTATATTACAATGTTCCTATTTATAGTATTCGTTTTAGGTACTATTGCTCGCTACTACGGCTTCAACATTTTAAAATTTATCGGTTACATTAAAGACGAGATTTTCTTAGTAATCGGTACATCTTCTTCCGAATCAGCTTTACCATCTATGATGCGTAAATTAGAGGGTCTTGGTTGTTCAAAGCAAGTTGTTGGTCTTGTTGTACCAACAGGCTACTCATTTAACCTAGACGGAACATCAATCTACTTGTCGATGGCTGCATTATTCATTGCACAAGCTTATGGTGTAGACTTAACTTGGTTAGAAATCTTTACACTTTTAGGTGTATTAATGATTACATCTAAAGGTGCGGCTGGTGTAACTGGTTCTGGTTTCATCACATTAGCAGCAACACTTGCAGCATTCCCTATGGTTCCTGTTGAAGGTATTGCCCTACTTATCGGAGTTGACCGCTTCATGTCTGAAGCTCGTGCTGTAACGAACTTAATCGGTAACGGTGTAGCGTGTGTCGTTGTATCTAAATCAGAGAAAGAATTCGATGGTACCGAAGCTGCTGCTGCAATCGCTACAAAATAATCAAAATACTATGTTCACACTAAATGTGTTGGACATAGTATTTTTTAATAGACATAGATGAACAAAGAAATCTAAACGGACTTTTATTTCTAATTATTTTTTCTTTTCTAACTCTTTTATAATCGATTCGCCCTCAATATCAATATTCGGCAAAATTTTATCTAACCATTTTGGCATATACCATGCTGCTTTCCCCATTAAAATCATAACAGCTGGTACAATCATCATTCGTACAATAAACGCGTCGAAAATAACACCGAATGTTAATGCTAATCCAATTATTTTTGTCATTGGATCTGGTGCCATCATAAAGCCTGCGAACACAGCAATCATAATTAGTCCCGCTGCTGTTACAACGCCACCACTCTCACGAATACCTGCCATTACAGCCTTACGTGCATTGCCTGAATGTGCATATTCCTCACGCATACGACTTACTAAAAACACTTCATAGTCCATTGCTAAACCAAACAATATACCAACTGTTAAAATCGGTAAGAAGTTTAGAACTGGGCTTGATGTTGCAAATCCAAATACTTCATAGAAATTCCCATCTTGAATAACCCACGTAACAAACCCTAAAGTTGCACCTAGTGAAAGAACAAACCCTAGTACTGCTTTTAATGGTACTAATAATGAACGGAATACAACCATGAAAATAATGAAAGCTAGTCCAATGATTAATAGTGCAAACACTGGTAATGCATCAGTTAACTTTTCAGATATATCAATGTTCATTGCAGTAGTGCCTGTAACATGCAATTTCACACCTTCAATATGTGCACTTCGAATTTCATGAACTAAATCAATCGTTTCCTGTGCATTTGGTCCAGTTGTCGGGTTTAACATAATAACAGCCATTTCACCCGATTGTTTTGGCACTACATTTGTTATGTAATCAACATGATCCATACTCATTAATTCACCTTGTAGCAATTCAAGCTTCGATAAAACTTCACCGTTTTGTTCTGCCTCTGCTACAACTACTAATGAAGCATGATAACCTTCACCATAAGCTTCCTCCAATAAATCATAGGAATCACGTTGATGTGTCCCTTCCTCATAGAAGCTGTCATCAGGTAAACCTAACTCCATGTGGAAAAATGGTATTGAAATGATGCTTAATAAGGCAATACCTACTAAGGCAAAAACAAATGGCATTTTATTTAAAGCTTTTGCCCAGCCTTGCATAAATTTACCTGAAAACTTCACGCGATCTGTAATTTTTTCCGCCTTTGTTTTTTTACGGTCAACTGGCGGTGTAATTTTCTTTCCTAACAGCATTAAAATTGCCGGTACAACTAAGACAGCTATTAAAATAGCTAAAAATACTGTGACAGCCGCTGTATAGCCCATCATTGATAAAAATGGTATTTTCGGAATCGCCAGTCCAACTAATGCAATAATAACCGTTACACCTGCAAATACTACGGCAGTTCCAGCTGTCCCATTTGCAATAGCAATCGACTGCTGAATCGAATACCCTTTTGCATATTCTTGACGGAATCGAGAAACAATAAATAACGCGTAGTCAATTCCAACTGCAAGACCGAGCATCGCTGCTAAAGATAAGCAGACAAATGAAATAGATGCAAAATTAGTCGCCAGTAAGATACCTAGTAAGCCGATACATAAACCTGTACCTGCTGTCACAATTGGCATACCTGCTAATATAAGAGAGCCAAATGTAAAGAATAAAATAATGAAAGCAACTGCTATCCCCATCACTTCTGTTTTGAAATGCAGTTCGATTGGATAAAGTTCAGTTTCAGAAGAATACAATTCTGTTTGAATGCCTTCATCTTGTGTAGCTTTTAATAATGCACGAAGTTCATCGATTTGATCGAAGGTTACTTCTTTAGACGGAACATCATACATCGCCATCGCGAAGGCAATTGTTTTATCTTCATTATAATTTTGAAGCATATCTGGTGTATAGACCATTTCTATGCCATCTAAATTTTGAATGTCTGATACTAAGGACGAAATATGCCCCTGTACTTCCTCGTCTAGTAAGTCCTTGCCGTCCGGCGCTTTAAACACAACTTGTATTTGTGCACCTGCTTTCCCAACTTCCGGGAACTGTTCTTCTAATAATTCAATTGTATTTTGAGCAGATGTGCCTGGAATCGACATATCATCATCAAAGTCAAACCATAACGTGAGCACCGCAATTCCCATTACTAAAAATAATGCAATCGTTGAAAACAAAACGGTTTTAATATGATTTGACGCCCAAAAACCTAGTTTGTATAATAATTTCGCCAACTTTCTTATGCCCCTTTCAATTTCAAACCCTTTCTTATACTACTATAATTTTGAAATAAAAAAACGTACATTCGTCATGTACGTTTGGGCAGATTTAAATGTACTTTTTTTCAATTGCAACAAGGGTAGCTTGTGTTCTAGTTTTTACATCGAGTTTACTATATATAGATGTTAGATAAGATTTAACTGTCCGCTCAGCAATATCCATTTCATCAGCAATTTCGCTATTTTTTAAGCCTCTTCCTAGTGCTTGTAAAACATGCATTTCTTTTTCTGTAAAAATAGTTTGCTTCTTTTTTTCACATTGAGCTTGCAATAAAAGTTGAAGCATATCTGGTTGTAGCAATGTTTCACCTCTTAATGCAGCTTGAATCGTTGCAAACAGCTTTTCACGACCTGTATCCTTCAACAAATAACTTATAGCACCTAATTCAATCGCTTCGATTAATAAGTGATTTTCATTATAAGTCGTTAAAATAATTACCGGAATTTCACTTCCAGCGCATTTTAATTTTTTCAAGAAATTCAATCCATCTAATATTGGCATATTTAAATCCAATAAAATTAAATCTGGCGTAATTGTTTCCAGAAGCGATAAGGCTTCTTGACCATTTTCAGCTTCTCCAATTACACAATACTCATCTTGCGTTTCTAAAATTAGACGAATTCCTTCCCTTACAATTAAATGATCATCAACAATTAATATATTAACCATTTGAATTTCCTCATTTCACAGGAATTATAATTGTAATACAAGTCCCGTTTACATTTTCTATTTTTAACTGACCACCCATTAACATCACACGTTCTTTCATCCCTAAAATACCGTAGTGACCATGCTTTTGTAAATCCGTATCAAGTTTAATCCCTATACCGTTATCTCGAATTTTAATAATAGTATTTTGACTATCCGTAAATAAATTTACATCGATACGACTTGCACTTGCATGTTTATAAACGTTCGTAATAGCTTCTTTTACTATTGAAAGTACATGAGACTGTTCTTCGACTGATAGGGCAACTTCACCTAATTTCAACTCAATTGGAATGCTGTATATGAACTGTAACTGAGCAATTTCTTCCTGAAGCTGTTCTTGAAATGTATCGTTTGATTTTATTAACCGCAGATCATCAATTACTTTTCGCGCATCACGCAAGGATTCTTTTGCTTGATCTTTCGCCGAAGCTATTATTGATTCGACTTTCTCATAATTCCCTTTTTGTAAATGCACTTCACTAGCATCAAGCTTTAAAATCAAACCAACTAGACGCTGTGCTAACGTATCATGTAAATCCCTCGCCATTCGTTGTCTTTCATTTTGCAACGTTAATTGTTCAATTTTCTTATTTGCCATTTGAAGTTCCTCTATATAATATTGGAGCTCAATATTCTCTGCATCTTTTTGATTAAACAAATATAAAACTAAATTAATTAGTAAAAACAACATGACAAACACCGAAAAGAATATCCATAAATAGTGTAAACCAAAATGAATATACATTAACACTAAATAATAGGCTGTATAACTTAAAATTAAAACGACTAACTTACTACCTTGTTTATAATAAAACATCCCCTGAATTATTAATATCGACATTAACCCTAATACAATTAAAGGTGACGCATTCGGCATAATAAGTGTACATATGAAAATGAGTGTCCCTTGTGTCACAAAATAAAGTGTAGAGGATTTCTTTAAAAAATAGTCAGAATACCAATGGAACAGTGAGTAAATGAAGAACAAAATAGTATTCAAAATGCACTGCAAAATTGAAATGTCAAAAAAGTACTGAATAAAAATTGAACCTATTAGCACGAATATATGAATTATCGTTACCGGTATTCGTGATAGCTTCGTATTATACTTTAAATCTTGGAAATATTTTATTACGTTCATACTTATTCCTTTATTATTTTTAGTTGTAGTATACCGTTGTTATGATTTAGAATCCAACTCGGAATTTACTGATCTATATAGTTTGAAATAAATTTTGACCAAAACATTTACAGTCAGCGTAAAAATTTTCCACCCTCAATTATTGAAGCAAAAATTTTTTACTCGAAAAAGGCCAAT
>JBJEFO010000212.1:0-3147 GCA_051874135.1 Lysinibacillus sp. | reverse complement strand
CACAGCATAATTCACGTAAAAAAAGACCAATTTTAAAAAACTTTGCATAGCCAACAGTTAAACACTGGGCTTATTACGCTTTTGTATCATTTGACGTATAGGATATGCCAAAGCTAAAAATATTAGTGCCATAAAAGTTATTTTAATTAGAGAAATTTGCTCCATCATAGGTGTATGCGTTGAACGGTTCGAAGAAAAGATAGACCACCAACTTGGTTCGAGGTATTCCAGAGATACTCCATACCAAACGAAAAATATAAAAAACACTAAAAACCAGTAAATTCTCATAATAACTCTCCTTTACTTTTTAGATAAGTAAGCTGATTAAACCAAAATGTGCATTAACTTCTTCTTCAACTAGTATTAAATCAAATTTAACACAAATCCCCATATAACCTTCAATAAAAAACGCACGTTAATTTCATATGAAATACCGTGCGTTTTGACTTGATATTTACTTGTTTGCAGCTCTGAAGTAAGCCCGTTACCATTTTAGCACTCGTTTTTATGTTTTCTTCATTTTGTCCCCGAAAAGAGATCCAGTTACCAATTAAATAATGCTTTTATTGGTTACAAAGCAAGAAAAACTACATCCCCTTTAAATAGTCGCCCCGATAACGGTGGAAGGTCAATCTGAAAGTTGCCGGATTCATCACATTCCACATGCTTAAATGGTGTACTTCCTCCATATAAGTCATAGTCACTGTTCATCAGTTCTGTCAGTTTCATCGGCACGGAGGTTGAGAATCCGTAATTATTATAATAGTTATTGGAAAAATTGAAGGCCGCCACAATTCGTTCCTTCCCTATTCCTCGTTCAAAGATATAGACACATTGCTGCTGATCGTTGCTCACAAGCCAACGAAACGCATTTCTGTCATATGGCACCTCGTATAACGCCCGAACCGAACAATACAGCTCACTCAACTTTTTCATATAACGGTGGAAAGCATCGTGTATCGGAAATTCAAGCAAATTCCAATCCTGCTCACGCTTTTCATCCCATTCCCGGAAGTGAGCGATTTCATTGCCCATGAAATTCAGTTTTTTGCCGGGATGTGTGTACATATACAAATACAAGGCGCGCAGCTGTCTGAACTTGTCCTCATATTCACCCCACATTTTTTGAATAATCGTTCCTTTGCTGTGGACAACCTCATCATGAGAAAACGGCAGCAAAAATCGTTCATTGTAAAAATAATGCATGGAAAAAGTCAGCTTATGATATTCCGCCGGACGTTCCTCAGGCGATTTACTGAAATAATAGAGCGTGTCATTCATCCAACCCAAGTCCCATTTATAATCAAAGCCCAAACCGCCATCTTCGACTGATGCCGTCACCTTCGGATAAGCAGTAGAATCCTCAGCTATAAGCATTGCTGTCGGATGAAGCTGCTTCAAGCCCTGATTCATATTTTTGATAAATTCAATCGCCTTTGTGTTAACGCCGCGGTTCGGATCACCCTGCCAATAAATCGCCCGGCTAATGGCATCCATTCGTATGCCGTCAAAATGGAACTCCTTCAGCCAATAGTTGGCGGATGATTGCAAAAAGGAGCATACCTCTCCCCTAGAATGATTGAAATTACGCGTACCCCACTCACTTATGGCCATATCATTGTTTGGAAATTCATAAAGCGCTGTTCCGCCATACATATTCAAGCCATAACCATCAACCGCGAAATGAACAGGAACAAAGTCAATAATGACACCGATTCCGGCACGATGGCATTTATCGACTAGCTCCTTTAATTCTTTCCCTGTTCCGTAGCGTGAGGTCGGGCTATAAAAACCTGTGTTTTGATAACCCCATGAGCAATCGGCAGGATGCTCACTGAGCGGCATAAATTCGATATGCGTATAATGATTTTCTTTCACGTAAGCAATCAGATCATCGGCAATTTCGTTGTAACGAAACCAACCGTTTTCATCGGCGGTATTCATTTTCCATGATCCGAGATGCATTTCATATATATTAAGAGGTTCGTTCATATTTGTACCGCGCCTCGCCATCCACTCATCGTCGGTAAACTGATATTGCGATAAATCGACGATATAGGAGGCGGTGTTTGGCCTGAGTTCCATTCCGAAGCCGTATGGGTCGCAATGATCCATATACTGGCCGTCCAGTTTATAGATCCGATATTTATACATCATGCCCACCTTCGCCGCTGACGAATGAAAGCTATAAATACCGCTTTGACCGAACTCTACCATTTCTTCTTCTTTCCAGCCGTTAAACTCGCCAATTACCGAAACCTTCACTGCATTCGGTGCATAGGTGCGAAAAACGACTTCATTGCCTTCGAGATGAGCACCAAAATACTCATATGCATTAAAGGCCTTACCATCATAAAAATCTTGTATAATCATTCATATTCGTCCTTCTTATTTAAAGCAGCTCTTACGTTGTCCGCAAACTGTTCCATCATTTTTTTCTATTCTAATAGCTTTCACAGAACCCATTTTACCATAAACCAAACTCCGACGGGACAAAGGGCCATTCATACCGGAAAAAGATGCAAATGAAAGGCTAAATAATAAGGATATTGTCACAATGTGTATATTTGAAAACATTTGAATTGTTTGCTAATATATAAGTAAGCACCAAATGTAAGCGCTTAATCATTTTGTTTTTCCAATATTAAAATAGGGGGAATTATAAATGGGTAAATTAGACGGCAAGGTTGCAATCGTAACAGGAGCTGCCTCAGGAATGGGGAAAGCAATTGCTGTTCTTTACGGACAAGAAGGTGCTAAAGTTGTCGTATCCGACTTGAATCTAGACGGAGCAAACGAAACAGTGAAAGAGATTGAAGCAAATGGCGGTACAGCAATAGCGGTACAAACGAATGTGGCATCTGAAGAAGATGTTAATACTTTAGTAGACACCACTGTTGATACATATGGTACTGTCGATATTTTAGTAAATAATGCTGGTATTATGGATGGCTTCGAGCCAATTGGAGATATCAGTACGGAAAGATTTGATAGAGTAATAGCCGTTAACACAAAATCTGTCATGTTCACTTCACGCAAGGTGATGCCGATCTTTTTAGAAAAAGGTAAAGGCTCCATCGTAAACGTTGCCTCAGTAGCAGGACTTTACGGTTCACGTGGAGGAGCTGCTTATACAGCATCCAAACA
>JBJEFO010000211.1:0-3149 GCA_051874135.1 Lysinibacillus sp. | reverse complement strand
CTTGTGTGCGGTAGGCGAGTTTAGGCGGCACTTGAGTGCCGTGCCAGTAACATTGTACTTTAGTGCAAAATAAAGCCCCCACTTTAGTGGGGGATATTTACTACGAACTCGCTATTTGCATATATTTAATTTAATTCTTCTTTTAAATTCCCCACGAATATTTAACTAATAATAGTTATATTAAGTTAATATGTTTAGGGATTTCGTCAAAATTATCAACCCACAATATTTTTACACCTAACGAATCAAAGTAACACTGTTGAATTACTTTATATTTATTTTCCATTAGTTTTTTATTAATGCCTTCAAAATCAAAATTTGGCAACTTTAGAAAAGCAAAAATAATGTTTGAGTATCCATTAGAAACTCTCTTTCTTAAAATTTCTTTCATGTTTGAATCGGTAAAAGAAACCCCAACGAAAATCACATTTTTATTATTCAATATTGTTGATTGTGTTGTGTTTGAAAACGAGTTAGGGTTAGACATATTATCATAATATTCTTTATCTGTAAAAATAAAATTCGCTACGTCTATTTTACCGTCATAATCAAATGGGATGTATCCGTGCACGTGATATATATTACAACCAATCATTGAAGTAACGCTGCTTTGCACTTCAGTATTGGTAGATTTATATTTAGAATCTATATTTTGTTCAACAACTGAATCGAAATTGTAATTTATCACGGCGTCTATATTTTTTCTTTTTATACATGAAACAATAGCATCAACCAATGGTTGCTTTGCATCGTTAGGACTATCATAATTCATATATAAAACTCTTTTGATTGATAACCAATAATCTTGTTGCCCTGTGGTAGAAAGTTTCATGTAACTATTATATATTGCATCCAAAGCTGAATTCTTATCAAAACATGAAAAAATGCGGGTATTTAACGTGTCAGTAATAATTTTAGTTTTATATTTTGCTTCTTTGGTATCCATTATAGAATACAGCAGTTCATATCCAAGTGCTTCACTGAGAGTATTCCAATCGCTGATATGTGAATTTTTAGAACACCCTGCGCCCATTGCAAAGGATAAATTGCTTGTAGTCTTCTGTAAAAGTGGATAATTATCTTCAATTACAATATTATTTTCTTTCGCTATGTATCTATCAAAATTGTTTAAAACGCCTTTAATATCATTGTTTTTTACAAGGTCTTCTTTAAAAATAAAATAAATTCTACACTTTTGGCTACTTACTGTTTCCTTTAATACGCTTTGACTTTTAGTTGCAAGAATAAAAACTATAGCATCAAAATTATCTTCTTCACGGATAACAAAACGACGAAGAATCTCTCTTGGGGATGACCCTGCTTTTATTTCGATTGCAATTCTCTCTGCGTAAACATTATCCATGTTAAAACAATCTAGATTAAGTGTGTTAAATATAACGGCATCATATTGGTGGTGGAGACGTGTTTTGCCATCAACTTTTTCGTAAGCACTAAAATACTCTTTTAATTGGGGATTAGCTTTTTTTAATACTTCTATAACAGCTTTTTCAAAAGCCATTGCTTTTATTAATTTTTCATTGAAAATATCCATCTTATTTTCCTTTGTTATACGCTAAAACTTTTTATTCTTCAAATAAATCTTCTATCTTGCAACCAAGCGTTTTAGATAATCTAAATAGTATATCTGCTTGCGCCTTGTTAATATCATTGTGGCGTTGTTCATACATTTGTATATTACGAATTGATACTTCTGCTTTTTCTGCAAGTTGTTTTTGCGATAATCCTGCCGCAGTACGAATTCTTTTAAGATTTGTTTCCTTTTTATGAGCAACAATATATTCGTCTGCAACTGAGAAGAACTTCGTAATATCTGCTTCGTGAAGCGTATCGTATAACGCTAATACATTTTCAATAGGGAACGCTTTGCTTATGTTAAAGAAAGATGTTGCTTTATAATTTTGATATTGAGCTAACGCCCAACCCGCCCAATAAAATTCAGAACGACTAAAAAATGGTTTAGGGGCAAGCAATTTTCCGTTCGATGCAGTTGTATTTACAACGTGGTCTAACAAATCTAGTGCAGAATATCCAACTAAAAATCTTGGATTTCCTTTTTCTATTTGTTTTGCCACTTCGGAAGATGCAAACATATTCCAATATACTTTTGGCTCGTAGCCACAAGCTACTGCATATTCAAACATAGTACCGATATTTGTAGCAACACTATCTAAATATCTAACATCATAAGATTTTATCGCCATTTTTAAGCCCCTTTCTAATAATATCCATTACAAATAAGCCGTCGAATACTAAGTTTTGTCTATGACCGTTTAAATAAGTTTCTCTTGCTTTTTTATCACGGCTAACACGTTTAACATAATATTCCTTACATTCGGCTAATTCATAACTTATAAATTTTATCGTATCGAATGCCTTTTCAGACTTCAATACGATTTGAATACCCAATTCTCCAAGACGCATAGCTTCGGCAAGTTGTTCAACGGAAATCGTATTGTTTATAAAGTCTTTTGCAAAACTAAAATAAGAGTCGTCTGCGCGATAACCTATAATTACGTCGTATTCTTCCACGTCAACGTAAAAATTTTCTAATATATATTCTTTTGCTTGTGCTGAAATGGGGGTATTAACGTCAAACGTTCTAAACTTCAATAAAAGCGCCATCCAATTAAGGATAGAGTATTTTTCTTCTCTTAAATCTAAAATTTTATAATCATTTAAATCAATTTCATACTGATTAGCATATCCGTTTGTTTCGTTGTTAGAACAAGCCCATTCTTTTGCAAGTTCAACATTTTCAGTACAGTAAAATCCTAACCCATAATCATTCTTTTTATTGCCTTTACCAAATTCGGGTTTTTCTATAATATCTTTTGAGCCGTGATAAATAATCATAATATTTTACCATCCTTGCTAACATTATATCATTAAAATGTCATCTTGTCAATATATTATGCTCTAAAATTGAGAATTATCATTAAAATGATATAATATTTTTTGTGCAAGAAAAAGAACTCGGACGTTAAATCCAAGTTCTAATTTCTTTTTGATCGCTTGAAAGTGCAATTTCTTATAAATTTTTAATGTTCTAAAAAATCCCTATGGGAACTGCGGTTTTTCGGTGCGGTTTTTTAGTTATTCTGAGTTTATGCCTCAACTTCTTTGAAGCT
>JBJEFO010000210.1:0-3153 GCA_051874135.1 Lysinibacillus sp. | reverse complement strand
ATTCAAATAACCGTTTTAATTGAATTAAATAACTATGATTAGAAAAATATTAGTTTCACTTTATTAACTAAGAAGAGCCATCCTATTTACTTCTAGAATGGCTCTTTCATTTTTAATTATGCAGTTACAGTTGCTAATTTTTGAGCTACTGCTTGTACTTTTTCTAAACCTGCAGCGATAATTGATTCAGCATTTGCTTGATCAGCTGCATGGCCTTCGATAATTACTTCGTCTAATTTTTGCATACCGTATACGCCACCAACAACGTTGTTAATGTAGTTAACAGCCATTTCCATAGCGTTCATCGCTGGGTTAGAGTAGTTACTGCCACGCGCGTTTAATACGATGTATTTTTTATCCGTCATCAAGCTTACTAATTGACCATTTTCGTCATATTTGAACGTGTAACCAGCGCCGTAAGTATAGTCGATAAATGTTTGTAATGCTGCTGGGATTGTTTGGTTCCATAATGGGAATGCAAATACAACGACATCTGCTGCAGTTAATGCTTCACGAGATTTGTTCATTGCTGCTAAAGAAGCTGCCTCAATTGCTGATAATTCTTCTCCTGCTTGTAATTTACCGAAAGCGTTGAATAACTCCTGACCGAAGTATGGCATGTTTTCTTCAAATACGTCGAAAGTTGTTAAGTTTAAACCTTCTACCTTTGCAGCCTCTGCAACGAAAGTTTCGTACATTTTAGTCGATATGCCATCTGGGCGATTGTTTGCCTTTACTACTAATACGTTTGTCATTTATGTAATTCTCCTTGTTTAGTACAAAAGTTTTTTACCTCGAATTCGAGATATATTTATATAATAATAGAGCAACTTATTTTTTTCAACTAAGTTACTCTACTACTTTAGACTGAAATTATACCTCACACTGTCCATCCGAACATATCGCCGCACCTTGACTGATTACTTCAATTCGCTTTTTTAAACCAGCTTCTGAAGCTGCTTGTTCGATTGTTTGCTCAAATACTAGTTGTGGTTGTGCACCTGACAGTCCATATTTATTATTAAACACAAAAAAAGGTACACCGCGTACGCCGATTTGTTGTGCTTCATAAATATCTTGTTCTATTGCCTCTTCGTATTGGTTGCTTTCTAAAACACGCTCTACCGCTTCCATATTAAGCTCAGCTTCTTTAGCTAATCGCTTTAGTACATCGTGGCGTCCAATCGCTTTCCCTTCTAAAAAGTAAGCTTTCATAAGACGTTCATTATAAATTTCCGCTTTTCCTTGCGCGGCTGCTAACTTTGCTAAGCGATGGGCTGCTGTCGTATTTGCCGTTTTCATGTCATCAAAATTGTAGTCTAATCCTACTTCTTTTGCGCGAGCTGCAACATTTGACGTCATATTTTTAGCTTCTTGCTCAGACATATTATACTTACGTGCAAGTGATGTATAAATAGACTCTTCAGTATCAATCGGCGTTGTCGGGTCTAATAAAAAACTTTTAAACTCAACGTCAATTTGCCCCTCATAGCCTGAATTTCTAATCGCCTTCTCTAATTGTTTTTTACCAATATAACAAAAAGGACATACATAATCTGACCATACTTCAATTTTCATTTAGTCTCTCCTCCTTCACTCTTTATTGTAACGAGGAAATGTAAGCTCTTACAATTAATAAGTCTATTGAATATTGTGATTGTTTTTACCCGATACTTTACAGAAAAAACAAAGAAGGTTGGTTCACTATGGAAAAATCAATTTGGTTGCAACAGAAACAACTATTCTCGACAGCCAAACTAAAAGAAGATCGCACATGTGAGGTTTGCATTATCGGGGGGGGATTAACCGGTATTTATACGGCATACTTACTAGCCAAAAGCGGGCACGATGTCATCTTACTCGAAGCGAGAGAAGAAATTGGTACAGGGACAACTGCCCATTCGACAGGAAAGCTGACGGTTCAACACGGAACAAAGTATGCAAAGCTTTCGACAAGTAATGCACAAGGTTATTACAATGCTAACCGCCTTGCAATTGAGCGTGCCTTGCAAGACATGCCAACATCCCTTTTTAGACATGTAATATCTTATATATATGCGACAACTGAAAAAGGGAAGACACTTCTTCAACAAGAATATAACGCGTATCAAAAAATAGGTATTCCATCTCATGCAACAAATGAAACAGAACTTCCTTTTGATGTTACATTAGCAATCGGTATTGACAATCAAACCCAAATAGATCCTGTTGATGTTGTCACACATTTTGCAAAGCTAGCGCATCAAGCCGGTGCAAAGCTGTATACAAATACAAGGGGCACTACTGTGCAAGAAAACTATTTACTTCTTGCAAACGGCAGACGTGTTTCATTTAAAAAGCTCATTGTTTGTACACATTATCCAATCACGTCAATTCAACGATTATATAGTGCTAAATTTGCTATTCGACGCTCTTATTTAATAGCAACACCGACAAGCGAGCTACTAAACGGGCAATATGTAAGTGCAGATGGTCCTTCTCGTACAATTCGTACGTATCTCAAGGACGAGAAACCTTATTTTATTTATGGTGGGGGAGATCATACAGCTGGCACAATTACAAATACAGATCGCTATTACGAGCTACTCTCTCATGAACTTCAATCGAAATTTGAACTACCTGCCCCGCAATATCTTTGGAGCGCTCAAGACATACAGACACCCGATGACGTTCCATATGTGGGGCCACTCGTAAAAACGAATGATACGATTTACATTGCAACAGGCTACGACAAATGGGGATTATCCAATTCACTCGTTGCTGGTGAATTACTATCAAGTTATATAAATGGCATGTCCCATGAAGCCGAGAAAATATATACCCCTCTTCGTCATAACGGGCTTCACGCAATGCAAAAAATACTAAAAAACTCTGGTTTTATCGGTATTGAATTTTTTAGAGGACATCTTACAAGAACAAATGCACCAAAATGTACACATCTAGGATGCAAGACACGCTGGAATGAAGGAGATAATACGTGGGACTGTCCATGTCACGGCTCGAGGTATGATGCAGATGGAAATATCCTTGAAGGTCCTGCCGTTTACCCATTACAGCTTAGAAAAACACATTTCGCGCCAAATAGCGAGAAATGATGCCTTTTCTTATGTGGATTTCCTTGAAAACTTATACTTTCCTATCCACTAAAAAAAG
>JBJEFO010000209.1:0-3161 GCA_051874135.1 Lysinibacillus sp. | reverse complement strand
GATAAAATTAGTTATCCGATCATTCGTTTGATTGACGAAAAAACGATCTGTTTCACCGTCAAAAACGATTTCCCCATTTTCCAAAAATATAATTCGGTCTGCGACTTCACGTGCAAAGTTTAAATTATGCGTTACGATGATCATCGATTTCTCTTCTTCTGATAAGTGTTGCAATACGTTTAGCACTTCAGCTTCTAACTCCGGGTCAAGCGCACTTGTAGGTTCATCAAACAGCAAAAACATCGGCTCCATCGCAAGTGCACGGGCGATCGCAACACGTTGCTGCTGTCCGCCGGAAAGCTGCGATGGATAACTCATTATTTTGCTCGCCAGCCCTACTTTTTCTAATAATTCTTTCCCCTTTTCCCGCATCGCTTGCTTATCCTTCTTCAACACCGTAATCGGTCCTTCAATGACATTTTCAAGCACTTTCATATGCGGAAATAAATTAAAAGATTGAAACACCATTCCCGTACTTTTCCGAATGGCTAACTTATCCTTCTGAGTAGGACCTTTCGTAAAGTCAATCGATAGATCTTCCATATTCATTGTACCAGACTGCGGAATTTCAAGTAAGTTCATACAGCGCAAAAGTGTAGATTTCCCTGAACCAGAAGGACCTAAAATAACCGTCGTTTCGCCTCGATTAAATGATAGCGATATATTTTTTAGTGCATGATGCTCGCCAAAGTATTTGTTGATATTTTGAAAGACTAAGATATTGGCCACACCCTTTCTTTAAATATACTTAGAGGCTGATTTCTCTAGTTTGCCTTGTGCGACCGTTAAAATCGAACAAATAAGTAAATACAGAACCGCAACTAATGAATAAATAGCTAGTGGCTCATATGTACGCGCCGTAATTTGTTGACCAATCATAAACATTTCCGTAATCGTAATACTTGCCGCAAGTGATGTCCCTTTTACTAAATCTATAAAATCATTCGTGACAGGAGGCAAGGAAATCCGAATCGTTTGCGGAGCAATGACACGACGCAGCACTTGCCAATACGTCATACCAAGTGATTCAGCGGCTTCCCATTGCCCTTTTGGAATCGCTAAAATTGACGCACGGATGGATTCCGATGCATACGCACCTGTATTTAATGAAAAAGTAATGATAGCTGCCGTCCATGGATCAAGTATAATGCCTGCCTTTGGTAACCCGTAAAAAACGAGAAATAATTGGACAAGTAATGGTGTGCCCCGGAAAATCCATACGTATGTACCGAAAATAAATTTTAAAAGTTTATAGTTTGATAAATTCGCTAATGCTGTAATGACTGCAATGACTAAGGCAATTGCAAACGAAATAAGCGCCAGCGGAATCGTTACGACTAACCCCGCCTTTAAAATAGGCCAAAACGATTGTAAAATGATTTCGAGTTCTCGGCTCATGTTAGTCATCCTTTCTTACCCTCTAAAGAAAACTTGCCTTTGACAAGCCGATAAGGCGAAGACAAAGGACTAGTTGCACTTACACTATAGACCTAAAAATGGTCACTACTTCGAGCCTTCTACCTCGTTGCCATTTTATATACGCTTATAGTGTAAAGAAAAATCAATCAGCTTTCACACCAATTGATTTCTTCTCGATTATTGAGAAATAATATTATCACCGAAATACTTCTCTGAGATTGCTGCAAATGTACCATCTTCACTACGTTTTTTAATGATTTCATTTAATGCTTCACGGAATTCACTTTGATTTTGATTTAATATAAGTGCAATATCAGTTGAGCTTACTTCACCATCTACTAATCGCAATGGCGCATCTTTTTGTTCTTGTAAATAGGTTAAGAAAGTAACTTGGTCATGAATGGTTCCGTCTGCACGCTTTTGTATGACAAGTTCTAAAGAGTTTGTTAAATTATCTGTTGCAACAATTTCAGCTCCTAAATCACGCGCATCCTGTGCAAAGTTACTAGATACTGTTTGTGCAGCCTTTTTCCCGGCAAGATCTGTTAAAGATGTAATATCGCTATCTTCATGAACCGCTAGTTTCGCAACTGATTTCATATATGGAATCGTAAAGTCGTATTTCGCTTTACGTTCATCATTAATAGAAATATTGTTAATGACAAAATCATATTTATCTGTATCAAGTCCTGCAATCAATGAATCCCATTTCGTTTCCACGTACTTGGCTTCAACACCTAAATCTTTTGCGATTTGTTCCGCTAATTCAAATTCAAAACCTGTTAATTCACCCGATACTTCGTGGTAACTGAATGGCGGAAATGTTCCTTCTAACCCGATTGTAATAAAACCATCTTCTTGAATTTGCTGTAATTTGTTTTTCGCTTCTGCATTAGAAGAGTCTTTATCATCTGAACCACATGCTGCGAGTCCTACTACTGAAAATACTAGAATAATTGCTAATAACCATTTCTTCATTACCATTTCCCCCTCGTTTAATTCCTAGTTGTTTTATATGATTAATAGTATTACATAAAATTAACATGAAATCAATTGATTTTTCAAAATATTTAATTTTTAAAAGGTGATATACGATTACGTTTAAAACGTTTCTTTTAAGGATAAAATTTTATTGCATAATACTTCAATGATGTGGAGGCTCTTTTATGAAAAAATCAATCGCACTGATTGCCTGTTGCAGTCTTCTCCTGTTAGGGGCTTGCAATGATAACGATGAGGTAACAAATCCGCCTGACAATGCTCCTTCAGAGGATAGCACCAATAACGGCAATACAAATGGTGCAACAGATTCAAATAACGGTAATACAACAGGCGCAACAGATTCAAACAACAATCAATCTTCAACAAACCAAATGCAAACATCAAATATTCCGTTCTCATCATTTGATCTTGATGTCGAATATGACCAATTCAAATCGTTCGAGGTTGAATATGAAAATGAAGCATCTGGTATGGAAGCAAAAATTAAAGATGAGCTCAATAATAGAAAAATCAGCGGAGATGAAGCGTTTCAAGAACTACAAAGCCGCTTTGAGCAATTCAAATTTGATGCTAGCACATCTGAACAGGACGTAATCAACGAAGTGTTGAAATCATTTGAATTAAGCGACAATTACAACGAATTTGAGCTAGATGTGCAATTTGCGGATGGCACTGAAAAGGAATACAATTTAATTAAATAAACAAAAGCGCAAGCGCCCCGTTTAGCACCGTATGAACTG
>JBJEFO010000208.1:0-13792 GCA_051874135.1 Lysinibacillus sp. | reverse complement strand
AAATGTGAGCAGTTCGGATTAGAGCCAATCAATATCCGCTATTATGTAATCCAATTATCACTAGAACAATTAAATGCTAATAATGAACAAGCACGTTTAACGAAAGGGAGCAATGAGTAATGAACGACTATCGTCAAGCTTACGAGTATTACAAGCAAGCATGTGAAGAGCACGGACTTGAACCAATTAATTTCCACTATTTCATTTTAAACTTATCACAAGAGCAACTCGATGCTTTTAATGAGATGGCTCAGAAAAGAGGTCGAGATGCAGTCGTCGTCTAATCATAACGCCACATAGCAACCTTACTAGTATTATGATAATACGGTAAGGTTGTTTTTTTATGTTTTTTTTAAGTCATTTCCATTATAATATTAGTAAATATTGTAATTATAAGGAGCATTATTATGAAGCCACAATTAATCATTGTAGTAGGTATTATAGGAGCTGGGAAAAGTGTTGTTGGAAAACTAATCGCCAAAAATAAAGGATTTACATTTGTAGATAAAGATACTGTATCAACAGCGTTAACAGAAGTTATTTTAGAAAATTTATCTCCGTTGAAAGATAAACACGAACGAGAATCTACCTATTATTTAGAAGTAGTCCGTCCTTTAGCTTACGAATCGATGTTACATACTGCACTGGAGAATATTGAATTAGGAAATAGTGTCGTAGTATCTGCAGCGTTTGATGAAGAAATTAAAAATGCTGATTTCCTTGAAGAAAATGAGTATATGGAAGCAATTCGCAAACTCGCTGATATAAAGGTTGTCCATGTCCATGTAGACCATTCAACACTATTAAAACGTCTTATTGCACGTAATGAGCAACGCGACAGTTGGAAGCTAGCAAACTGGGATGCATATGTAAAAGAAGTCGGAAACACTAAGATCAAGTGGAATTCATCACTATATAAGCTATTGTCTTTTGATAATAGTGATGCACTTCCAATTCTTTATGACCTTAAAGTGAACAACTTATTGAATGAACTGTAATGGCTTTAAACATTTAAATAACGTTTTACGATTAGAGAAATTAGTAGTTTAATTAAGAGTGTTATATATCGGTAAAATTGCAGTACTTTTTGTTCAATAATAATAGTAAAGGATTTTTTATTTATGGAAACAGCAAAATTAGTTAGTAAAAACACATTAATGATATATTTATCAACATTTGTTGTCTGTTTATCATTATTTGTTCATTTATTGCATCGGGTATTCGGTTTTTTAGATAATTATTTAGCATTACAGTCGATTGGGGATATAACTGGTGGGATACAGCTATTACAAAATATTTTTCTCATCATCCCGATCATCTTGTTAATAGCAAGTTTTGTTTTTTATAAAACAACTAAAGAGCATAAAGCTATACCAATATTACTAACATATACACTAACATTTGCAAGTATATCAATTATTGCAGGTGGAGATGGATTAGTAGAGTATCATTTTTCAATTTTTATGGTAATAGCACTTATTGCTACGTTTCAACGGATTGCATTAATTATTCATAGTACAATTATTTTTGCTATTCACCATTTCGGTGGCTATTTTTTATTCCCCCAACTATTATGTGGAACAGAAGACTATAGTTTTTCATTATTAATGATTCATGCAGTATTTTTAATTACAACATCAGTTGCGAATATTATTATTATTTATTCAACACAGATTCGTGAAGGAAAACTAGCAAAAGAAACGACTGAAGCAGAAGCACAGCTAAAACAAGTATTACAAGCGATGGCAAAAGAAGGCGACCAGCTAAATGATATTACAAATGTTTTAACAACTGGTTCAACACAAGTAGCGAATGCCAGCTTAACTACAACAGACGCATTGAAGACGTTAAAAGAAACGACAACCCAAGAAGCTATTGCTATGGAAGAGGCTATTACGCAAAATAGAGAAAACCTACAACAATTTAATGACATACATGGCCAAACAGAACAAGTTGCCCAAAAAGCGAAGGATAGTTTGCAAAAAGCCTTTTCTGGCAAAGAAACAATTAATGAAGTAACAAATCAAATGCATGTCATTACGAATACAGTCGGTTCGATTAATGAATTAGTCGAAGTGCTAGCAAGCCATTCAACAGAAATTACAAAACTGCTAAATGTCATTCATAACATTTCTGAGCAAACACAATTGTTAGCGTTAAATGCATCGATTGAAGCAGCACGTGCTGGTGAACATGGAAAGGGATTTGCTGTAGTAGCATCTGAAATCCGAAAATTAGCAACAGGTACTCAAAATTCTGCAAAAGAAATCGATGAAGTGATGGAAACAATTCAACATCAAATTATAAACGTTGCTATAAAAATGCAATCTGGTATGAATGAAATATTTAAAGGCAATGAATCGATTCGAACAACAGGAGCAACATTTGATGCGATTGTATCAACAATTTCAGATGTTGAAGAAACAATCCAATCTGTTACGCAATCAACCAATTATTTATTAAAGCAAACAGAAGAGTCGTTAATTGTATTTAATCAAATTGCTGAATCTAAACAAATGACTGTAAATAATATTAGTATTATTTCTACATCTTCCATTGAGCAGCATAAAACAGTTGAATCACTAAACAATGCAATTTCATCATTAAATAAAGTCACTGGTGATATGTATGCATTGATTCAAAGATTAACTTAATTAAATTACCGCTAGTTAATGTGGGTTGAAAAGGAGTTGTCTGAAAAGTCATTTTGAGACAACTCCTTTGCGACGAGGATGGTGGCATTTTAATGCGACCACCGCAGGAGCAATGTTCTATAGCGAATATATATTACAGAAAGAAGGGTTGTTCCGTAAGTAAAAAACTTACGGAACAACCCTCTTTTTTAGATATTTTTGGGCATTCATCAAAATTTTGAAATTATTGTATTTTTAGACGTAATCATATTATAATAGTAATAGTATTGTAAAATGGTAATAGGGGAAAAGGGAGGGTGTTATGGCATATACGAATAAATCGAAAGCATTAGATCAGCTTGAGATGTCAACTACAGAATTAATGGATATAAAAACGGCTTTAGACGAGTCTGCCATTGTAGCAGCTACAGATAGACGAGGAATTATTACATCTGTTAATGATCGGTTTTGCGAGATTTCAAAATACGTTAGAGAAGAACTTATCGGTCAAGATCATCGGATTTTAAATTCTGGCCATCACCCAAGTTCTTTTTTCAGAGAAATGTGGAAAACGATCGGTAACGGCAAAACATGGCATGGGGAAATTTGTAATCGCGCAAAGGATGGTTCTATTTACTGGGTACAGACGACGATCGTCCCATTTTTAGATGAAAACGGAAAGCCTTATCAATACATATCTATACGTACAGATATTACAGCTCAAAAAAACATTAAACAAATTACGCATATTGCCTATCATGATGATTTAACAGGCTTACCGAACCGCCGTAATTTAATACAGCGTGTGGAACGTGAAATTGAAGAAACAAAACAAACAGGCAATAAGTTTGCACTGTTTTTATTAGATATTAATCGCTTTAAACATATTAATGACGGACTAGGTCATAAAGTAGGGGATATGTTTTTAGTTGAAATTGCGCGCCGATTGATGGCGATTGATATTCAATCAGACTCATTTTATCGATTGAATGGCGATGAGTTTGTATACATATTAAAAGATCTTAATCGACTAGATGAAATGACAGATCGTATTTTATCTATATTTAAAGAAAGCTATGTTTTTTTAGGATATGAATTTTATTCAAGTGCGAGTATGGGAGTTGCAATCTTCCCAGACCATGCGAAAAATTTGACTGAATTGCTGAAATGCGCTGATTCAGCTATGTATGAAGCAAAAAAGAGAAAAGGAAATACGTGTTTACTATATGAAGAAAATATGAGTGGCTTTAATGATAAAATGCTCATGTTAGAAACGAAATTACATAATGCAATTCGTAATAACACCTTTGAGTTACATTACCAACCGAAAATAAATATTCAAACAGGTGAAATGGATGGAATGGAAGCTCTCATTCGCTGGAATGATGAGGAACTAGGATTTGTCCCACCAGATCAATTTATTCCGTTTGCAGAAGAATGTGGTCTTATTATAGACATTGGGGAATGGGTACTTAAAAAAGCTGCCTTACAAGTAAAGGAATGGAATAAATCGTTTGGATTAAATTTACGTGTAGCAGTTAATATTTCACCGAAACATTTAGCAGAGAAGTCCTTTGTTACGCGCTTAAAAGAAATACTAGATGAAGTGCAAGTAGAACCGAACATGTTAGAAATTGAAATTACCGAAATGAGTATGATGGATCAAAATGAGGACTTGATTTCGAAAATACAAAGTATTAAAAGTATGGGCATTACGATTTCAATTGATGACTTTGGAACAGGCTATTCCTCATTAAGCTACTTAAAGCAGTTTCCAGTAAATGCATTAAAAATAGATCGTTCCTTTATTCAAAACATTAGCTATGAGGAATCGGGTATGGCAATGGTCGCCGCCATTATTAAATTAGCACATGCATTAAATTTAGAAGTGGTCGCTGAAGGAGTAGAGGAGCTAAAAGAGCTTGAAATTTTGAAGGAGCATGCTTGCAAATATGTTCAAGGCTATTATTTCAGCAAACCATTAAATGTTCAAGATTTTACAAAGAAACTTGAAGACCAGAATCTTGTCACAAACTAATAGAAAAGCCTTCAGGAGTTTACAATCCTGAAGGCTTATTTTTGTAGATGATCACCTCATAAAGAGATTCATCCCCGTACGTTTACTTGCTTTATTTTTGAAAATACTTGCTTTATTTTCTGATTTACTTGCTTTATTTTAAAAAATACTTGCTTTACAATAGAATATTTCACTTTACGGTTCTATTAAATTTTGTAAAATTAGAAATTGTTCATCATCAAGTAAGTCACCGTATTCATTTAATAAATCACTATTTACAACAATCTTATCTTTATGTGTTAAATATAAGTTTTCTGTTAAGTGACGAATAACGAGTGGAACAGGCTTTTGGTGATTGAATTTATTCATATGCTTATCCATAAATGATTCAGAAAGCTCGCACTCTGTATTATTACCGAGTGCATTAAAGTCAACATATTTTAAATGTGCTGTTAAAAAGTCTTCCGTTAAGTATGGGTTATACTCACAAATCAACGTCCAATCAAGTTGATCACGATAACGATGAATCCAGTGTAGTTCGAGCGTATAGCAAATAAGCTCGCGCTGTTTGTCATTAAACTCTGCAAACTTTGCATCCATCTCTTTATTTGTACAACGACGATAGCCAAACTCGTCATATAGTTGTGAAGCTAATGAAGGAATACCTTTTACTAAGTGTTCACTACCTGGCCATTTATTGGGACCACGGTCATATTCAAAAAACTCTAAATCAGCGATTTCACCATCTTCTTCGAAAGTAGGTAGAAAATCATTAATAGGGTCGATATCTGAATCTAGTTCTAAAAATTCTTGGAGCTCTTCAGCAAGAGAAGTATCTAGTTGACTATACATATAGTATCGAAACGGTGTAGATAACCTTTTTAATACAGGATAGTTACTCGCAATCATTTCAAAATTAACTTTTGGCAAGTGTTCAATTAAATAACTTTCCGATAAATACGGATTGATGGCACAAATAACATCAAAATCAATATAAGATATATACGGTTTTAAATCATTCGGATGCATTTGAGCTGTTTGATAGCGCCATTTTGCATATTCATTAAGAAAAACGGGATCATAATCTGGATAATCGTGCAAAATTAATTCTAAATCAACTTTTGAAACGACAGATTTTACATATGGCGGAATCGATTTCACATCAAAATCTTGTGGGAAATTAAGCTTGTTAAATTTGTCTTCATATGAATAGCCCTTTTTACGACCAGCATGTGTACCAAAGCTATAAGAACCGACTGAACCACGTTCCTCCAGTAAAATATAAGCAAGCTCCTGTTTTTGATCTCTCGTTAAACGGACATGTTTTGGAAATTTTACAGAAGCAAAATACGTGATGTTAGCCATATCGTAGAAAAATTTATAATCACCTTCAGCAGTAAATTCATTTTCATCCGTATTTTTGCGCCAATATAACAGAGCACCATAAATCGGGGCATAGTTTGAAAAAGTAATATTCGCGATTGAAAATATATTATGTGAAAGAGATTCATCATAAACAACTTTAATAAATTCAATATTTTTAATTTTTAGCATAAAAACCTCCGCACTCCATCTTTCTTTTAATAAGTATAACGAATTTTCCGTCAAGAAAGTATTAATTTAAACAAAAAATAAAATAAAGGGGATTTTTGGAGATGAACAGCACGGAATCTAGGCGTTTAGCTTAGGTTCCTTTTCTCATGCTGTATACACGTTATTTTGTAAATGTATAAAAATTTTGAAATTGCGGTTGCATTTTCTTTCCCTTTTGCGTATATTTTTCCTAAGGGAAACATATTATCGTTAGAGAAAAGGACTGAATATTATGACGAAAGAACCGAAACTGTTCTTAACATTTTTTATATGGATTTCGTTCTTATTCATGTGGTTGTATACAAAATCTGTGACAGTTGCAGCGATATTTTTAGTTATATGGATTAGCTGGCGATATGTGGTTCGTAATAATTATGTAAAAGAAAAGGGGAGTAAAAAATTTTGAAACGTTTTTTGGGGGTTTTAGGTTTAAGTTTTTTATTAGTAGCATGTGGAGATGATGATGCATCAACTAATGAAGAAAAAGCGGGGAATATTGTTGCAACAACAGGGCAAATTGCAGATACAGTAAAAATAATTAGTGGCGAACATCTTGAAGTCACAACATTAATGGGGCCTGGAGTAGATCCACATTTATACAAAGCTACTCAAAGTGATTTAACAAAGCTAGATAAAGCAGAAGTGATTTTTTACAACGGCTTACACTTAGAAGGGCAAATGCAAGATATTTTTGACCAAATGGCTGAGGAAAAAACAGTGTTAGCTGTTGCAGAGAAAATAGATGAAGGTAAATTATTAGCCGATGAAGAAGATGCAACATTACACGACCCGCACGTTTGGTTTGATATTGACTTATGGAAAGAAGTTGTTGATGTCATTGGGGATACTTTAGTTGCTGAATATCCAGAGCATAAAGAACAGTTTGAGGAAAATGAAGCAGCGTACTTGGCGGAATTAGATGAGTTAAAAGAATACACAGCTGGGCGCATTGCAGAAATTCCTTCTACCCAGCGTATTTTAGTAACGGCACATGATGCGTTCAACTACTTTGGTGAAAGTCAAGGTTTTGATGTTCGAGGTCTTCAAGGTTTAAGTACAGATTCGGAATATGGTGTAAAAGATGTACAAAATATGGTCGATTTCTTAGTAGAAAACAACATTAAATCAATATTTGTAGAGTCTAGTGTTTCAGATAAGGCGATGAAAGCAGTCATTGAAGGTGCAAAGGAAAAAGGGCATGACATTGTGATTGGCGGCGAGCTGTTCTCAGATGCAATGGGTGCTGAAGGGACAGAGGAAGGTACTTATTTAGGAATGTATAAACATAATGTCGATACAATAGTTGACTCTTTAAAGTAGGTGAGGAAATTGGAAGCGTTAGTTGTTCAAAATTTATCTGTTGCGTATGACAAGAAAAGAGTGCTTGAAAATGCCAATTTAATCGTACCTAAAGGTCACTTAGCGGCTATAATTGGTCCAAATGGTGCTGGGAAATCAACGTTTTTAAAGGCAGTATTGAATCAGTTGCCAAATAAAGTAGGAGAAATCGAAATTTTAGGTAAGGCATTCTCCCCAAAAAGCTTAGTTGTTGGCTATGTTCCCCAACGAAATGCAGTTGACTGGGATTTTCCTACAACGGCATTCGATGTCGTATTAATGGGGCGCTATGGCAGCAGAGGGCTTATGAAGCGTCCTACAAAACATGATAAACAATTAGCAATGCAAGCTTTAACAAGTGTAGGGATGGAAGACTACGCTGATCGTTCCATAGGTCAACTTTCCGGTGGACAGCAACAACGCGTTTTCCTTGCTAGAGCACTCGCACAAAATGCAGAAGTATACTTTTTAGATGAACCGTTTGCAGGGGTAGATGCAGCGACGGAGAAAACGATTATTGATATATTAAAAAAATTAAAGGCGCAAGGGAAAAGTATTTTTGTTGTACATCACGATTTACAAACAGTGAAAGAGTATTTTGATTATACGATTTTACTCAATAAAACGATATTAGCTGCAGGGAAAACAGAAGAAGTTTTTACTGCAGAAAAATTACAGCAAACATACGGTGGTAATTTATTTATGATGCAGGCACTGTAAGGAGGGGAAAAGATGTTATCAGGAAATTTACTTTGGGTTTTAATGGGAACAATGCTTCTCGGTATAGCAGCAGGTATTACTGGCACGTTTTCCTTCTTACAAAAACAAAGCTTAGTAGGTGATGCAGCAGCACATGCTGCATTACCGGGCATTGCCTTAGCCTTTTTATTAACCGGTCAAAAGGAACTACCCGTTTTAATGATTGGTGCTGCAATTACAGCCGCGCTTTCAGTTTATTGCATTCAATGGATTGTGACTTATTCAAAGTTAAAAGCAGATGCAGCAATCGGACTCGTATTAGCAGTATTTTTTGGGATTGGTATTGTACTATTAACGATTGTGAATCGCAGTCCACTTGGCAACCAAAGTGGGCTAAATGACTTTATTTTTGGCAAAGCAGCGACAATGACAAAGTCAGATTTAACTTGGCTACTTATTAGTGCAGTGATTATTATTGTCGTTAGCCTTTTACTTTATAAAGAATGGAAGCTTATGATTTTTGATCCGATCTATGCAAAAGGGATTGGTCTACCAATTGAAGCGTTAAAAGCATGTTTAACGGCATTAATCGTCATGACAATTGTAACCGGCATTCAAGCTGTAGGCGTAATTTTAATGTCAGCACTTCTTATTATCCCAGCGGCAAGCGCGAAATTATGGACAAAAAAATTGCACACGATGCTTATTTTTAGTGGCATTACAGGGGGAATAGCTGGTCTAGCAGGGACATTTATTAGTTCGCTCAGGACAGGATTATCTACCGGTCCGATCATCGTATTATTTGCAGCAGCAATTTTCTTCATCTCGTATTTATTTAGCCCGACAGCAGGTCAATTAAGCAAGTATATAAGAAAGGTGAAGTTCCGAAAACAGGAGGAACTATCATGATTGAATTTTGGGTTATTGTTACGGGTGTTCTAGTAGGTTTAACTTGCGGAATAGCTGGTGTCTTTTTAATTCTTCGTAAAATGTCAATGATTGCCGATGCAATTAGTCATACAGTACTGTTTGGCATTGTCATGGCCTTTATCGTAACACAAACTTTAAACGGTTTTTCGATGTTAGTCGGTGCTGCCTTTGCGGGTATTTTAACAGCCTATTTAGTACAGTTGTTGCAATCGTCTGGCATTCAGGAAGATGCAGCTATCGGTATTGTATTTACATCACTATTTGCGATCGGTGTACTACTCATTACATTATTTGCAGGAAATGTTCATTTAGACGTAGAGCATGTATTAATGGGGGAAATAGCCTTTGTACCGTGGGATACATGGACATTGTTATCAATAACGATGCCAAAAGCGGTATGGATGCTACTTTTAGTACTAGTAATTAATATTGCATTCCTTTTCCTATTTTATAAGGAAATGAAACTATCAACGTTTGATCCTGTTTATGCAGCAACAATTGGTTTACCCGTTATGCTATTACACTATGGTTTTATGACAACGATTTCGTTAACAACTGTTTCAGCATTTGATAGTGTTGGTGCAATTTTAGTTGTAGCAATGCTCATTGGCCCTGCAGCAACTGCTTATTTAATTAGTAAGTCGATTAAACACATGTTTATATGGAGTATAACTTTTGGCGTTGCGGCAGCGGTAATCGGCTATTATAGTGCTAAGTGGTTTGACACTTCTATAGCAGGAATGATGGCTACAGCTGTCGGTGTAATTTTTGTTGTCGTATTTATTATTGATAAAATAAATGCACGTTTAAATAAAAAAGTAGTTGAGACATAAAAAAGGTTGTGATGGATAATAATCAAAACTAACGAATTGCTGTTCCGTAATGGAATAGCTTTTTTTATGTGAAAATATGTTACTTAGTAAATGCATCTATATGAAAGAGTATGGACTTAAGCACTAAAAACATATGAAATCATTGACAAAATCATCCCCTTAAAATAACATCTTAACAACTATAAAATTCTTAAAAAATTCTTAAAATTAACCTTAGTATTACAAAAAAAGACTTATAATTAGCATTTGTATGAATTTTTATACCAACCTCTTAGAGTCAACGAAAATGTACGATATTTTCCTCATGAACTATAGGCATATGGAAAAGGAAAAAAGTTTTCTAAATCGATGGAGGAATATAATGACATTAAAAATTAGAACAGCAACATTACAAGACGTAGAACAAATAGCACAAGTACACGTATCAAGTTGGAAAATGACTTATAGGGGATTACTTTCTGAACCTTTTTTGGAAAATGTAACACCAGAAAGTCGTTATATTTTGTGGAGAAATAACATTAATGACTCGAATAAAATCGTTCTTGTCCTAGAAAAGAATGCTGAAATTATCGGTTTTATAGTAGGGGATCCAGTAAAACAAGAGGAATATGCTCAATATGATGGTGACTTAACTGCCCTTTATTTTAAAGAAGAAGAGCAAGGAAAAGGATACGGGAAACAGCTGTTTCATGCGTTATTAACCGAATTCGAAAAGCGTGGTTACCAAAATTGTATTGTAAAGGTGTTAAAAGAAAGTAATTGTAAATATTTTTATGAAAAGTTAGGCGCAGTCCATATAGATGATCAACCGCTTGAAGGATTTGAATATTTAACGTTATCCACATATGCTTGGGAGAAAATATAATAGTATTAATTCGATTTTAGAAAACGTAAGGGCTCAAGTATCCTTACGTTTTTTGTTATCCATTACATTACTACTAGAAAATAAGCTTAGATTTGACTGCTCCCACCACTAAAGTAGTGGGATTCCAAAGGAGTTTGGTTCTGAACGAACCCTTATCCAAAAGTAGGGATTATACAATCCGCACTCTTTGAGGGTGAGCCAAGCACCCTTTACCTTGTAAGATTGTCATATCTATCAAGTTACTTTTACGCAAAATGTTTAATGCGCCGTTCACATCTGCATTTACAATAAACCCTTTGCCTGTTTGGTATAGCCCTCGGCATATACGTTTACCTGAAAATGCATAGGCCTCTTTTTCAGGTTTCCAAGTAGGCAATTCATCATGATCGAAAAAGCTGGCTTTTGATGTGTAGCTTTCTTCTTGTTCCACATACTCAATGCCGTAATATTCGCATAGGTTGTACAAATACTCACGCAATAAGCCGAATGGAATTTGCGTGAATTGTTGGTTATTTTTCTTACCTAAATTGATGCTTCGCTTGAAGTCTTTGTTATAACCAACAACTAATAGACCGATATTTTGTTCCATGCACAAATTAATAATCGAACGAGCTGTCTTTCGCATATAGTCTTTTACACGATTGTTGCGCTTTACATCCATTCGCGCTAATCGTTTTGTGTATTTAAGTCCCTGCTTCATTGATGCAGCTTGCAACTTCGCTTTTACCTTGTTGTAGTAATGGTTCATTGATTTTAACGGTTTTCCATCATACAAATATGATAGCCCATCACTTGTTACACACGTTGCGAGGTTGTTTAAGCCAATATCAATGCCGATAGCTTTCGACTTATTTAATTCTACAGTTTCAAATGGTTGCTCATATATATAGTGAATATCAAAATGCTGTCCTTTAGCCTTTGGCATAATGCGTACTTCTTTTAGTGTTTTTCCTTCCAGTTGCGGTGGAAATTTAATTTTCAATTCCTTCAAACCACGCTTCTTTTTATACTCATTTGAAAGTGGAATATAGAAGTACCCATCTTTTACGCGAATGGCATTCGTGCTAAGTACTAATTGAAACATGCCGTCTTTCGGAAGGTATTTTGGCATTTTTACATCTTGAAAGCGATATTCACCATGTTTTGCTTTTTTCAGTAAACTAAAAAAAGATTTAAAGTTTCTATCTACTACTTTAAGAATTTGTTGAGAAATCCCCGCTTGTAGAAGTTTATAGTTCTCATTGTTTTTAGACACATGATAGTTAGCCTCATACGTAAGGAACGACTTCTCTGTAAAGTAGTGCTGTTTTACATGATACAAGCCTACATTGTATAGATTTTTACTAATTTTACAGAGTTCTCGTAACACTTGATACTCTTGTTTTGTTAATCCTTTTATACGATTTGCTTGTGTTCGATACGCTTTATCCATATTTTCACCTCCTTGCTATATATTATAGAACATATGTTCCTGTTTAGTCAAAAAAAGAGTACGATTAGAGACAATCGTACTCGCTATCATCCCACCCTTGAAAGAGTGGGTTTTCTCGCTCGTAAAAAGATATCAATTGAAAGAAGAAGTATGATACATTTTAATTAAGACATAGGGAGGTGATTTTTCTTGAAAAAGTTATTATGGCTCTTCCTCATGTGCCTCGTCGTCAGTGGTTGCAGTAGTCCCTCAGATGAATCACAACAAATGTCTCTTACTATTTTTAAAATTGGAAAGGCCGATAGTATTTTAATTTCTTATGACGACCATCATGTTTTAATTGATACAGGGGAAGATGATGATGCAGAGGAAATTTTGGATTATTTTCAAGCAAATGATATTGATAAATTACAGGCACTTGTGATTACGCATTTTGATAAAGATCATGTTGGTGGTGCCGACAAAATCGTTGAAAAGATAGACATTGACAGCATTTATACAGCTAATTATATAAGTGATAGCAAGCAGACTATGCAGTTTATAGAGGTAATGGCGGAAAAGGGATTTGAACCGATAAGAGTGACGGAGACTAAGGACATTTTATTACATGACCAAGCATTAACATTGTATCCTGCAGAAAAGTCAGCATATGATGGGGATAACGATTATTCCATTGTAGCCACGATTGATTATCAAAATATAAGCATGTTGTTTGCTGGTGACGCTGAGCAAGCGCGGTTAGAGGAGATTTTACACAATGAACACTTGGCAAGAACGTATGATTTTGTGAAAATGCCGCATCACGGTCGTTACAATGAACTAACACCATCATTTGTGGAAGTAATAAGCCCTCGTTATGCAGTTATTACTAGCTCCGATAAAAACATTGAAGATGAGCGAACAGTTAACATACTTCAGACGATCGGAGCAGAAGTGTATACAACAAGAAATGGAAATATTAAAATCGTAACGGATGGCGAAACAATAAGCATCAAGCAATAATAGGCAGGATGAATATATTAAAGACATAAAAGGATTTGGTCACATGAAGTCGATAAATCTAATATCTTTTTTGAATTCCTATAAAGACTTAGATAATATAAATTTTAAGAAATACATAACAGAATTCGGAATAGGACCTCTTGTAAGAGCAAATGAGATGGATGATTTACATTCATTAGTTGATGTAATAACCTCCATAACGAAGCACACGAACATTTTGAATCACTTCTATGTAGGATTTAAAATTAATCAAATTAGTAAGGAGTTCGATTTGTTAAGAATCGGCGAGAATAGTATTATTAACATCGAATTAAAGCGTGAAAGTACAAAAAGGAAAATAACAAAACAGCTCATTCAAAATCAGTACTATTTAAAATTTTTAAATGTACCAATATACAATTTCACATACGTAGCTTTGACGAAAAAACTTTATATGCTTGTCGATTCAAC